>NZ_CP012646.1:1415000-1715000 GCF_001281025.1 Streptococcus mitis | reverse complement strand
TTTTGCGTAGGCACCTTACCTCGATATACTCAAGTATTATCTTTGGTTACGGTTCCTAGCACTGTATGGAAAAACCAACCATAATTTTTCTGATTTTAATTGTATTTTTTCCATAGCTTGTTACACAGTTGAAAATATGGTATACTTTTCATGAGAATTTTCTAAATTTTTAATATTCTATCAAAGGAGGTTTGCATGCTTTCCAAATTTTCTGGAAGCCGACAAGACCAGCAATTTCTGTTACTTTTAGTTATTTTGCTAGGTATTTTAGGGATTTCTCTCTTTCTAGCAGTTTCAATGGGATCTGTTGCGATTGATCTAGGAGCTACCTATCGGATTATTTTGAGCAGGTTGGGATTTCCTCTTGAGATAGGAGAGGTTTCCAAGTCTACTCTTGCCATTGTATGGAACATGAGATTCCCTCGAGTATTGTTAGGTCTGATAGTGGGGGCTGGTCTTTCTATGTGTGGTAGCGTGATGCAGTCTACAGTGAACAATCCCATCGCAGAGCCTTATGTCTTAGGAATATCTGCGGGTGCAACTCTAGGGGCAACCTTGAGCATCATTCTTGGTTTAAAAGTGATGATTAGCCTTGGAGCTTTTCTTGGAGCTATTTTGGCAACCATTGCTGTCCTCATCATTGCCTCTATGCAGGGAAGGATGACGACTTCTAGTCTGATTTTATCAGGAACCGTGGTCAATGCTCTCTTTCTGGCTTTTTCAAACTTTATTATCTCAGTTGGAGCTAATGCGGATAGTGTGATGACCATTAAGTTTTGGACCATGGGCTCGCTCGCTGGGACTTCCTGGGCAGACTTGGTCCTGCCAACTATAGTAGTAGGAATGGCCTTTCTATTTTTCTCTACCCAGTATCGTGTTTTTAATGCGATGATGATGGGAGATGAGGCTGCTTTAACTTTGGGAATTCCCTTACGCTTTTATTGGTATCTTTATGTGACCATGGTGGCTGTGCTGACAGCAGTCTTAGTGGCAACCTGTGGGATTATTGGATTTGTCGGTCTGATTACTCCACATTTAGCTCGAGGGTTAGTAGGAACGAATTATAAGAGGCTTTTTCCTGTTGCAACCTTGCTAGGTGCCCTCTTTGTCATCTGGGCAGACGTACTCTCTCGTATCATCATTCCAAACGCAGAGCTTCCTATTGGTATTTTCACAGCCTTAGTAGGTGCTCCCTTCTTTATCTACATTGTTGGAGGTAGGCGAAGGGAGGTGAGGAGCTGATATGGACTTGATTTGTCAGGATGTCCACTTTGGACTGGGAGAGAAAAAAATCCTCAAGGGAGTTTCTCTTAAAGTTGAAGGGAATCAATTTCACACGATACTAGGACCAAATGGAAGCGGGAAAACCAGTCTACTTAAACTCCTCTATCGTCAGGAAAAGGCGGACAAAGGCTTGATAAGCCTAGATGGAAAGCCTCTGGAACAATGGACGCTCAAAGAAACAGCCAAGCAAATGGCAGTTGTGACCCAGTTTAACCAACTGCAGTTTGATTGTACAGTTGAAGAAATCGTCTTGCTGGGAAGAACTCCCCACCTCTCTTTTTTACAGAAGGAAAGGGAAAGGGATTTTACGCTCGTTCAAGATGCCCTCGTTAAGGTGGATATGCTCGAGAAGAAAACTCGTCTCTATTCGTCCCTGTCGGGGGGAGAGAAACAGCGAGTTTTGTTAGCCCGCGCCTTGGCGCAAGAACCGACTCTCTTGCTCCTGGACGAACCAACCAATCACCTGGATATCAGGTATCAGCTAGACTTGTTGGCCATTGTGAAGAATCTCAAGGTCAATGTTCTAGCTGTCCTGCATGATATTCAACTTGCTTGTCGCTATTCGGATTATCTCTATCTGATGAAAGAGGGGGAAATCCTTTACCAAGGGACTCCAAAGGAGACCATCACCCCTGAGTCATTGCAAACTGTATATGGAGTTCAAAGTCAAGTGACTTGGACCGAGGATCAGCAAGCCATGATTCACTATTTATAAGAATGAAAAGGAAAACAATATGAAAAAAACACTAAGCATTTTACTCGTAACAGTAGCTACCTTAACTTTGGCAGCTTGTGGCAATACTACTACAGAAAAAGCTACCACACAACCTAGCACAGAAACAAGTCAAAAGGCTAAAGCAGAGACGACTTATCCACTAACGGTCAAAACCTATGACGCGAAAGGGAATGAAGTCGAACAAGTTTTTGACAAGGCACCTGAAAAAGTTATTACAAACAATCTTTCAACCACTGAAATCTTATTGGAGTTAGGGTTGAAGGATAAAATTGCTGGCATGCTTAATCCTGATAATGCTGTGACGGACAAATACAAGGACGCGATCGCGACGATTCCTCAAATTGGAGATAAAAAAACAGTCTCACAAGAAACAGTTCTTTCTTATGAGCCAGACGCTGTGATGGGGCGAAACATGATGTTTTCTGAAAAATCCTTGGGGACAGTTAGCACTTGGAATGAAAACAAAATCCCAGTTTATACTCAAAAAGCTTCTCTCTCAACAATTCAGCAAGATTTGGGGAATATCGTAGAAGATGTCAAAAATCTTGGAATGATTTTTAATGTTCAGGAAAAATCCAATGAATACGCAGCCCAATTACAAACTAAAATTGACGCTGTTAAGAAAGCAAATCCAGCAAGCCAAGGTGAAAAGAAAAAGGCTTTGATTATGGTTGCTTATAATGATCAAACCTTCGGTGCCTACAAGTCTGCTTTGCAAGAAAGTTTGTTGAACCAACTTGGTTATACAAACGTTGCTACGGGGACATCAGGCTTGACCTTGGAAAATCTCGTGTCAATGGATCCTGAATTGATTATCTATGTAACCAGCGATCGTAATAAAAAATTGGATGAAAAAGCAGTAGAGTTGATGAAGGCAAATGCTGTTTTGGAAAGCGTTCCTGCTATTAAGAATCAAAAAATCATGACCATCTCTTACGATGAATTGATGGACTATGGTCCATCAGTGATTGATTCCCTTGAGAAAATCAATGACTTTATCAATAAATAATGAGTTTGATTGGGAAGGAATTCAAGTCAAAATCAGCCTTCCCTCTAACTACGACCCCAATCAAACCTATCCGGCTATTTTATTGAATGATGGAAACTTGGATTTCCTATCGTCCCTTTCCGAATCTGTGATTTTAGTGGGCTTGACCTCTAAAAATCGCTTAGACGACTACACTCCCTGGGCGACATCAGCTCTGAGAGATGGAGCTCCAGATTTTGGAGGTCAGGCCAACGCCTATCATGATCATTTATTTGGAGGTCTTTTAGACAAGTTGCAGTCGCTTTATCGCCTGGACGAAACTCGCCTTGCTTATGGAGGCTACTCACTAGGTGGTTTGGCGGCAGTCTACAGTCTTTTCAGCTTTGACAAGGTTTCCTGTGTCTTTTCGATCTGCGGTTCCTTTTGGTATCCTGATTTTGTGACTTACTGCAAGGCAGAGACAGTGAAAAATCTAGACTGTTTGCTGTATTTACAGAATGGTCAAACAGAAGGAGCCAATCATAGTAATCGCTTGGCTCAAGCACCAGCCTATGCTGAACAGATCCATACCAGTCTTCAGAAATGCTATCCGAACGGCCAGTTTGTCTTTGATCCTCATGGACACCATGAACAAGTAGTTGAACGATTCCTAGCTTTTTCCAGCTGGTTAGCCCAAAAATGGAAAATCGAATAAAAGATTTATCCCTTGGCTTTTGCCAAGGGATTGTTGTATTTGTTTAACCAAGGTTTTCTCTTTTTTTATCTGGATTCCATACGAAGCTCGCGATAAAGCTAAAGATGATGGTTAGGATAGCGAGGATAATGGCAAGGATGAGAGCAGGGATGCGGATAAACCACCAGAGTGGGTTTGGTTTTTTATCATTGTGCCATTGTTTCGTTTCTTGGTCCAAACGTTGAAATTCTGTTTGGATACGATTGGCGACTGTTTCAATGCCTTCATCATTCATTTTCTTGATATCTGAGATATCGATTGGATTTCCAAAGTTCATATCGACACGTTCACGGCTAACTAAGCCCTTCAAAGTCATGGGACCTGTGTAGGTAACCGGCATGATACGGACCTTGGCCATTTTGGCAATCAAGGCTACGCCACCCTTGACATCGTTTGAGTGACGGCTCCCACTTGGAAACATGATGAGAGAGCGATCACTTTTTTTGAGAACATTGATAGGGTATTTGATGGCAGAAGCGCTAGGATTTTCACGGTCGATAGGAAAGGCACCACACATACGAATCCACCAGCCAAAGATACGGTTGGTAAAGAGCTCTTTTTTGGCCATAAAGATAAATTGTTTTGGCTTGGTCGCAAAGGCCATGTAAACAGGATCCCACCAGGTACGGTGAGGTGCAACCAAAATATAATTTTCATCTTGATTAGGAATTTTATCAGTATTATGATAGTGGGCATTGCCATTGATGGACCATAGGAGCAAGACAACCAATCCACGTAAATAAGTATAAAACATGCGATCTCCTTCGATTATTTTCTTGTTATTATTATACCTTATCAAAGGAGGGCTGGCAAACTTTTCCCTTGACTAGGTGCATATTTGGGATGAGATTAGAATTCTTTTAGAAAAAATGATATGATAGAATTCATGGATAAAAATAAGATTATGGGATTAACCCAAAGAGAAGTCGAGGAAAGACAGGCTAAGGGCTTGGTCAATGATTTTACTGCTTCGGCCAGTACCAGTACCTGGCAAATCATCAAACGAAATGTCTTTACCCTTTTTAACGCTTTGAACTTTGCCATTGCTTTGGCACTAGCCTTTGTGCAGGCTTGGAGCAATCTGGTCTTCTTTGCCGTTATCTGTTTTAACGCTTTTTCTGGAATTGTGACCGAGCTGCGAGCTAAACACATGGTGGATAAGCTCAATCTCATGACCAAGGAAAAGGTCAAAACCATCCGTGATGGCCAAGAAGTGGCTCTGAATCCTGAAGAATTGGTGTTAGGAGATGTCATTCGTCTGTCTGCTGGAGAGCAGATTCCCAGTGATGCCTTGGTTTTGGAAGGTTTTGCGGAAGTCAATGAAGCCATGTTGACGGGGGAAAGTGATTTGGTGCAAAAGGAAGTGGATGCCTTGCTTTTGTCAGGAAGTTTTTTAGCCAGTGGGGCAGTTTTAGCTCAAGTTCACCATGTAGGTGCAGACAACTATGCTGCCAAACTCATGCTGGAAGCCAAGACCGTTAAACCAATCAACTCTCGTATCATGAAATCGTTGGACAGGCTAGCTGGTTTTACTGGGAAGATTATCATTCCTTTTGGTCTGGCTCTCTTGCTAGAAGCCTTGCTTTTAAAAGGCTTGCCTCTTAAGTCGTCCGTTGTAAACTCGTCGACAGCCCTTTTGGGGATGTTGCCTAAGGGAATTGCCCTTTTGACCATTACTTCGCTCTTGACAGCAGTGATCAAGCTGGGCTTGAAAAAGGTCTTGGTGCAGGAGATGTACTCTGTTGAGACCTTGGCACGCGTGGATATGCTCTGTTTGGATAAGACGGGCACCATCACCCAAGGAAAGATGCAGGTGGAGGCTGTTCTTCCGCTGACGGCAACTTACGGTGAAGAGGCTATTGCCAGCATCCTGACAAGCTATATGGCCTATAGTGAGGATAAGAATCCAACTGCCCAAGCTATTCGCCAGCGATTCCAAGGCCAAGTAGCCTATCCTATGATTTCCAATCTTCCCTTCTCTAGCGATCGCAAGTGGGGAGCCATGGAGTTAGAAGGTTTGGGAACAGTTTTCTTAGGTGCCCCTGAGATGTTGTTGGATTCTGAGGTCCCAGAAGCCAGGGATGCCTTGGAGAGAGGGTCACGTGTCTTGGTCTTAGCTCTCAGTCAGGAGAAATTAGACCATCGCCAGCCGCAGAAACCATCTGATATTCAGGCTCTAGCCTTGCTAGAAATCTTGGACCCTATCCGAGAAGGAGCTGCGGAGACGCTGGACTATCTCCGTTCTCAGGAAGTAGGACTAAAAATTATCTCTGGTGACAATCCAGTTACGGTTTCCAGTATTGCTCAGAAGGCTGGTTTTGCGGACTATCACAGCTATGTAGATTGTTCGAAAATCACGGATGAGGAATTGGTTGCTATGGCGGAGGAGACTGCGATTTTCGGTCGTGTTTCCCCTCATCAAAAGAAACTCATCATCCAAACGCTGAAAAAAGCGGGTCATACAACAGCTATGACGGGAGACGGAGTCAATGATATTCTGGCCCTTCGTGAGGCGGATTGTTCTATCGTGATGGCTGAGGGAGATCCTGCGACTCGTCAGATTGCCAATCTGGTTCTCTTGAACTCTGACTTCAATGATGTTCCTGAGATTCTCTTTGAAGGTCGTCGCGTGGTCAATAACATTGCCCATATCGCCCCGATTTTCTTGATAAAGACCATCTATTCATTCTTGCTCGCAGTCATCTGTATTGCCAGTGCTCTTCTGGGACGGTCTGAATGGATCTTGATTTTCCCTTTTATTCCAATCCAGATTACCATGATTGACCAGTTTGTGGAAGGTTTCCCACCATTCGTTCTGACTTTTGAGCGAAATATCAAACCTGTCGAGCCAAACTTCCTCAGAAGATCCATGCTTCGTGCCCTACCAAGCGCTCTCATGGTCGTCTTCAGCGTACTCTTTGTGAAAATATTTGGAAGTAGCCAAGGTTGGTCTGAGTTAGAAATCTCAACTCTACTCTATTATCTCTTGGGGTCAATTGGTTTCTTATCAGTTTTTAGAGCCTGCATGCCATTCACTCTCTGGCGTGTCTTCTTGATTGTTTGGTCAGTAGGAGGCTTCCTAGCCACAGCTCTCTTCCCAAGAATTCAAAAATTGCTTGAAATTTCAACACTTACAGGACAAACATTACCTATTTATGGTGTCATGATGTTGGTCTTTACCTTGATTTTCATCCTGACTAGTCGCTATCAAGCCAGAAAATAAAGAAAGACTGCAATCTGAGGATTGCGGTTTTTTTAGGTGCAAGATTGCCAGCGGAAATGTGGTATAATAAGAAATAATATAGTTTTGGAAAGTGAGAGAAAATGATTTCAAAGAGATTAGAATTAGTGGCTTCCTTTGTGCCACAGGGAGCCATTTTACTAGATGTGGGGAGTGACCATGCTTATCTGCCTATCGAGTTGGTCGAAAGAGGACAAATCAAAAGTGCCATTGCAGGTGAGGTCGTAGAAGGTCCCTATCAGTCCGCGGTTAAAAATGTTGAAAGTCACGGGTTAAAGGAGAAAATCCAAGCCCGTTTAGCAAATGGCTTGGCAGCCTTTGAAGAGGCCGACCAAGTATCGGTTATCACCATTGCAGGTATGGGTGGTCGTTTGATTGCTAGGATTTTAGAAGATGGCTTGGACAAGTTAGCTCATGTAGAGCGTTTGATTCTCCAGCCCAATAATCGTGAAGACGATTTGCGTATCTGGTTACAAGAGAACGGATTTCAGATTGTAGCCGAAAGCATCTTAGAAGAAGCTGGCAAGTTTTACGAGATTTTGGTGGTGGAAGCAGGACAAATGAAGCTATCAGCCAGTGATGTTCGCTTTGGCCCTTTCTTGTACAAAGAGGTCAGTCCAGTCTTTGTCCAAAAATGGCAAAAAGAAGCTGCTAAGCTAGAGTTTGCCCTCGGACAAATTCCAGAAAAAAACCTGGAGGAACGTCAAGTTCTAGTAGATAAAATTCAAGCCATCAAGGAGGTTCTCCATGCTAGCAAGTGACGTGATTAACGCATATGAAGCCTTTTGCCCTCAGGAATTTTCCATGGAGGGAGACAGTCGTGGCCTGCAAATTGGAACTTTAGACAAGGATATCCAAAGGGTCATGGTGGCTCTGGATATTCGTGAAGAAACGGTGGCTGAAGCCATTGAAAAGGGTGTGGACTTGATTATTGTCAAGCACGCGCCTATCTTTCGTCCGATCAAGGATTTGGTAGCTAGCCGTCCGCAAAATCAGATTTACATCGACCTCATCAAGCATGACATCGCAGTTTATGTCAGCCATACCAATATTGACATCGTTGAAAATGGTCTCAATGATTGGTTTTGCCAGATGCTAGGAATCGAGGATACAACTTATCTTCAGGAAACAGGTCCTGAACGTGGAATTGGACGTATTGGAAATGTTCAGCCTCAGACATTTGGGGAATTGGCCCAACATGTCAAGCAAGTCTTTGGTTTAGATAGCCTTCGAATGGTGCATTATCAAGAGAGTGATTTGCAGACGACTATTTCAAGAGTGGCCATCTGTGGTGGCAGTGGGCAGTTATTCTATAAAGATGCTTTGGCAAAGGGGGCAGATGTCTATATTACTGGCGATATCTACTACCATACTGCCCAGGATATGTTGTCTGATGGTTTGCTAGCATTAGACCCAGGCCACTATATCGAAGTGCTTTTTGTAGACAAAATCGCAGCACTTCTTAGTCAATGGAAGGAAGAGAAGGAATGGACTATTGATATTGTCCCTAGTCAAGCATCGACCAATCCTTTCCATCATATCTAGTTAGAAAGTGAAAACAATGAAAAAAGTTGCCATTATCGGAGCAGGAGTTGTGGGAGCAACAGCTGCCTACTACCTCTCGAAAGAAAGTGAACTAGAGGTGACAGTCTTTGACCATGGACAAGGTCAGGCTACCAAGGCCGCAGCAGGAATTATCAGTCCTTGGTTTTCCAAACGTCGTAATAAAGCCTGGTACAAAATGGCGCGCTTGGGGGCTGACTTTTATGTGGATTTATTAGCTGATTTAGAGAAGTCAGGTCAAGAAATCGACTTTTACCAGCGTTCGGGAGTCTTTCTCCTGAAAAAGGATGAAACTAAGTTGGAAGAACTCTATCAACTAGCCCTCCAGCGTAGAGAAGAATCTCCTTTGATAGGGCAATTAGCCATTCTGGACCCAGCATCAGCTAATGAATTATTCCCTGGCTTGCAGGGATTTGATCACTTGCTCTATGCTTCTGGTGGAGCGAGAGTAGATGGTCAACTCTTAGTGACTCGTTTGCTGGAAGCCAGTCAGGTCAAGCTGGTCAAAGAAAAAGTGACTCTGACACCTTTAGCATCAGGCTACCAGATTGACGAAGAGGTGTTTGATCAGGTTATTTTGGCGACGGGAGCTTGGTTGGGGGACTTGTTAGAACCCTTGGGTTATGTTGTGGATGTCCGTCCTCAAAAAGGACAACTACGAGATTATCAGCTTGCCCAAGACATGGAATCTTACCCTGTTGTTATGCCAGAAGGGGAGTGGGATTTGATTCCTTTTGCAGGTGGGAAATTATCCCTAGGCGCTACCCATGAAAATGACATGGGATTTGATTTGACGGTAGATGAAACCTTGCTCCAACAAATGGAGGAGGTAGCCTTGCCTCACTATCCAGCTTTGGCTAAAGCGACTTCCAGAAGTGAACGAGTGGGAATCCGTGCCTATACCAGTGATTTCTCACCTTTCTTTGGGCAAGTACCTGGCTTAGCAGGTGTCTATGCTGCTAGTGGACTAGGTTCATCAGGCCTCACAACTGGTCCTATTATTGGTCACCATCTAGCTCAACTGGTCCAAGATAAGGAGTTGACCTTGGACCCTCTAAACTACCCAATTGAAAACTATGTCAAACGAGTAAAAAGCGAATAAGCATTTTACTGAAATTTTAGTTCCCCCTCTAGGATGGCAAATGACATTCCCTATCAAAAATGGTAAAATAAGAAAAAATAATCCGAGAATCGAGGAAAGAAGATGCAAGAAAAGATTTTGGTAACGGGTGGAGCAGGTTTTATCGGAACCCACACTGTTATTGAGTTAATCCAAGCAGGTCATCAAGTTGTTGTGGTGGATAACCTTGTTAATAGTAACAGAAAAAGTTTAGAAGTTGTTGAAAGAATCACAGGAGTTGAAGTGCCTTTCTATGAGGCAGATATCCGTGATACCGATACTCTAAGAGATATTTTCAATCAAGAAGAACCAACAGGGGTCATTCACTTTGCTGGCTTGAAGGCTGTTGGCGAATCAACACGTATCCCTCTTGCCTACTATGACAACAATATAGCTGGGACTATTAGCCTTTTGAAAGCTATGGAAGAAAACAACTGTAAGAACATCATCTTCAGTTCTTCTGCGACAGTTTACGGAGATCCTCATACAGTGCCAATCTTGGAAGATTTCCCACTTTCAGTGACCAATCCATATGGCCGCACCAAGCTTATGCTAGAGGAAATTTTAACGGATATCTACAAGGCAGACTCAGAATGGAATGTGGTCTTACTTCGTTACTTCAACCCAATCGGAGCCCATGAGAGTGGTGATTTGGGAGAAAATCCAAACGGTATTCCAAACAACCTCTTGCCATATGTGACGCAAGTAGCCGTTGGAAAATTAGAGCAAGTGCAAGTGTTTGGAGACGATTACGATACAGAAGATGGAACTGGTGTTCGTGACTATATCCACGTTGTCGATTTGGCCAAAGGTCACGTTGCAGCTCTGAAAAAAATCCAAAAAGGTTCAGGTCTAAACGTTTATAACCTTGGAACAGGTAAAGGCTACTCAGTTCTTGAAATTATCCAAAATATGGAAAAAGCAGTGGGACGACCAATTCCTTACCGCATTGTCGACCGTCGCCCAGGGGATATCGCAGCCTGCTATTCAGATCCTGCAAAAGCCAAAGCAGAACTGGGCTGGGAAGCAGAACTCGGCATCACCCAAATGTGTGAAGACGCATGGCGTTGGCAAAGCAAGCATCCAAATGGATTTGAAGACTAAGATGGTGATATCAATCATTGTCCCCTGTTTAAACGAAGAGGAAGTACTTCCTCTTTTTTATCAGGCTTTGGAAGCTTTACTTCCAGATTTGGAAACAGAAATCGAGTATGTCTTTGTCGACGATGGATCAAGTGATGGGACCTTGGAACTCTTAAAGACCTATCGGGAGCAAAATCCGGCAGTTCATTATATTTCTTTCTCGCGAAATTTCGGCAAAGAAGCAGCCCTTTATGCAGGCTTGCAATATGCGACAGGAGATCTAGTGGTGGTGATGGATGCAGACCTCCAAGATCCTCCTAGTATGTTGCTAGAGATGAAAGCCTTACTAGACCAGAATGCAGACTTGGACTGTGTTGGAACACGCAGAACCAGTCGAGGGGGAGAACCCTTCTTTCGCAGTTTCTGTGCTAATCTCTTTTATCGTCTTATGCAAAAAATTAGTCCAGTAGCCTTGCCGTCAGGTGTCCGTGATTTTCGCATGATGAGAAGATCTGTAGTGGATGCCATTTTAAGCTTGACTGAGTCCAATCGCTTTTCGAAGGGACTCTTTGCCTGGGTCGGCTTTAAAACCCACTATCTGGACTATCCCAATGTCGAAAGGCAGGCAGGAAAGACCAGTTGGAGTTTTAGGCAACTCTTTTTCTACTCCATTGAAGGGATTGTTAATTTTTCAGATTTTCCCTTGATTATAGCCTTTGTGGCAGGTCTCCTATCTTGTTTTATTTCTCTACTTATGACCTTTTTTGTTGTGGTTCGGACCCTCATTTTGGGCAATCCGACATCAGGTTGGACCTCTCTGATGGCTGTTATTCTCTTCCTTGGTGGGATTCAACTCTTGACCATTGGGATTCTCGGCAAGTATATCAGTAAGATTTATCTAGAGACTAAAAAAAGACCACTTTATCTCGTCAAAGAAAAAAGTGACCTTCCTGATTTTACAGAAAAAAATAAAGAGAAAAGACTATAATTTTGCATGGAAATATGCTAAACTAGAAGGAGTAGAACGTTCTTGTCTATATTATAGTTAATCTTTAATCAAGGCACGTGTCGGACAGTTTCTAACAGCTTCTACGACGTCCTGACTAGGAGAAATTTCTTTTTCTAGTTGATCAGGATCATCGTAAAAACGCACGATTCCATTATCGTGGTAATCAAATAATTCAGAATAAGTTTGGCAAAGCCCACAGGCAATGCAACGTTCAGGTATAAGTGTGATTTTCATATTTATATTGTAATAAGAAAAGTAAAAAAAAACAAGGAGTAAGGTATGGCAAAAGAACCGTGGCAAGAAGATATTTATGAGAATCAAGAAGAAACAAGATCAGAACGTCGTAAGAGAGAACAAGGTGGAGGAGTGCTGGCTAATCGTATCTTGACTATTTTAGCAAGTATTTTCTTTGTGATTGTAGTCGTGATGATTATTGTTCTTATCTATCTTTCATCGGGTGGGAGTAATCGCACAGCAGCCTTGAAAGATTTTCACGATTCAGATACAAAAGTAGAGCAAGTTTCTTCTACTTCTAGTAGTAGTTCAGAGCAGGCATCTTCTAGTTCAGAGGAGAAGGTAGAAGAGTCATCTAGTAGCTCAGAACATCCAACTGATCCAGAAGGAACTACAAAAGTTATGGCTGGAGAAGGAGAAGCAGCTATTGCCGCTCGTGCAGGAATCTCGATTGCTCAGTTAGAGGCTTTGAATCCTGGCCATATGGCTACAGGATCTTGGTTTGCTAATCCTGGAGATGTGATTAAGACTAGATAGGAGTCATAAATGAAGACGATTCAAATTGCTATTGACGGTCCAGCTTCAAGTGGTAAGAGTACGGTCGCAAAGATTATTGCTAAGGATTTTGGTTACACCTATCTAGATACAGGTGCCATGTATCGTGCGGCGACCTATATGGCTCTGAAACACCAGTTAGGAGTGGAAGAGATTGAGGAACTTTTAGCCTTATTGGACCAGCATCCAATCAGCTTTGGGCGCTCAGAAACTGGAGAACAACTTGTCTTTGTAGGAGATGTGGACATTACTCATCCTATTCGTGAAAATGAAGTGACCAATCATGTTTCGGCTATTGCAGCAATTCCTGAAGTACGTGAGAAACTAGTTTCTCTCCAACAAGAGATTGCCCAGCAAGGTGGGATTGTCATGGACGGTCGCGATATTGGAACGGTTGTATTGCCACAAGCAGAATTGAAAATTTTCCTAGTAGCTTCGGTAGATGAAAGAGCAGAGCGTCGTTACAAGGAAAATATTGCTAAGGGAATTGAAACAGACCTTGAAACCCTAAAAGAGGAAATTGCTGCGCGTGACTACAAGGATAGCCATCGTGAGACTTCGCCTCTCAAACAAGCAGAGGATGCTGTCTACCTTGATACAACTGGTTTGAGCATTCAAGAAGTAGTTGAAAAAATCAAAGCAGAAGCTGAAAAAAGAATGTAAATTTAGAAAAGCCGATAGATTGATATCGGTTTTTTCTAAATTTGTCAAAATGGTGATTTTAAGGTATAATAGTTGCTGTTCGAGAAATTTTGATTTTCAAAGAATAGTGAATGATTATAAGGAGAAACCATGAACAACCTACCAAATTGCCCAAAATGTAACTCAGAGTATGTCTACGAAGACGGTGCCCTACTGGTTTGCCCAGAGTGTGCTCATGAGTGGAATCCTGCTGAAGTTGCAGATGTAGAAGAGGGTCTTGTTGCTGTCGATGCCAACGGAAATAAATTGGCTGACGGTGATACAGTCACTCTAATCAAGGACTTGAAAGTAAAAGGTGCGCCAAAAGATTTGAAACAAGGGACGCGCGTGAAAAATATCCGCATCGTAGAAGGCGATCACAATATCGACTGTAAAATTGATGGCTTCGGTGCCATGAAACTCAAATCAGAGTTTGTGAAGAAAATTTAAGTATGTCAAAACACTATAAACTTGTATTTTATAGCCGTATCTTCTTGTTTCTAGCGGCTTTTACGGGAGTTTATCTTGAAATCACCAAGCATGGTGGATTTGGGATGCTGCTCTATTATACGGTTCTGTCCAACCTTTTAGTAGCGATTTTTACGCTCTATCTCCTAAAGGTTATGAGCCGTTTAGGTGAAAACTGGCAAAGGCCAAGCCTCTTGCGTTTAAAAGGTGGGGTCACCATGAGTATCATGATTACCTGTGTGATTTACCATTTCCTCTTAGCGCCTATTGCGACTAATTTCTATACTCTAGAAAATTTCCTTTGCCACTATATCGTTCCGCTTTGGTTTTTAGCGGATACCCTCTTTTTTGACAAACAGGGTCAATACAAAATCTGGGATCCAGTTGTGTGGACGATTTTACCCTTGCTTTATATGATTTTTGCTCTTTTTAATGGCTTGGTACTGAAACTAGACATTCCTAATTCTAAGGTCAGTCCCTTCCCTTACTTCTTTTTGAATGTGAACAAGGGTTGGGATGTCGTGTTCAAGTGGTGTCTGATTATCTTTGTTGCCTATATGGTGGCAGGATTTATCTTCTACTTTATTAAGCAAATCAAGAGAAAATCATCCTAAGACACAAGGGATTCATTTTCGAGTTTAAGAAGGAGTCTGTACACTAAAGAGGCTTCTTCTTTTCTTGCTTGTTTGATGACTATCAAAAAAGTAGAAGATTAAGAGAAATATAGAAAGAGATTTCATGAAACAATTTTTAGAACGGGCCAGTATTTTGGCTCTCTCCCTCGTTTTGATTACGTCCTTTTCCATCTCGAGTGCCCTGCCAGCCATGTTTGACTATTATCAAGGTTATCCTAAGGAACAAATTGAGCTCTTGGCGAGCTTGCCTTCCTTTGGAATCATGATTATGTTATTACTAAATGGTTTCTTAGAAAAAATATTTCCTGAGCGCTTACAGATCAGTTTGGGATTGCTGATTTTATCACTAAGTGGAACTGCTCCCTTTTGGTACCAAGCTTATCCTTTTGTCTTTGGAACACGGATTCTTTTTGGTTTAGGTGTTGGGATGATCAATGCCAAGGCCATTTCTATTATCAGTGAACGCTATCAAGGAAAAACGAGAATTCAGATGTTAGGGCTACGCGGTTCTGCAGAGGTCGTTGGGGCTTCTCTCATTACCTTGGCAGTCGGCCAATTGTTGGCCTTTGGTTGGACAGCTACTTTCTTAGCTTATAGTGCTGGATTTTTAGTTCTGATCCTTTATCTGCTCTTTGTACCTTATGGAAAAGAAAAGAAAGAAGTCAAGAAAAAAACGAAGGAAGCAAGTCGCTTAACTCGGGAAATGAAGGGCTTGATTTTTATCTTAGCTATTGAAGCGGCGGTTGTAGTTTGTACCAATACAGCTATTACCATCCGTATTCCAAGTCTGATGGTGGAAAGAGGACTGGGAGATGCCCAGTTATCTAGTTTTGTTCTTAGTGTCATGCAGTTAATCGGGATTGTGGCTGGTGTGAGTTTTTCTTTCCTGATTTCAATATTTAAAGAGAAACTGCTCCTCTGGTCTGGTATTACCTTCGGCTTGGGGCAAATTGTGATTGCCTTGTCTCCATCCTTGTGGGTGGTAGTGGCAGGAAGTATTCTGGCTGGCTTTGCCTACAGTGTAGCCTTGACGACAGTCTTTCAACTTGTCTCTGAAAGAATTCCAGCTAAACTCCTCAATCAAGCAACCTCATTTGCAGTTTTAGGCTGTAGTTTCGGAGCCTTTACGACTCCATTCGTTCTAGGTGCAATTGGCTTATTAACTCACAATGGGATGTTGGTCTTTGCTATCTTAGGATCTTGGTTAATTGTAACCTCTATCTTTGTCATGTACCTACTTCAAAAGAGAGCTTAGGATTGGTTTCCTAAGTTTTTCTTTTTTGGATTTTTGTACCCAGACACTATTTGATTTAGGGCCTTGTTTACAGACTAATTTCTTGATAAAATAGAAGTTATGACAAGATATAAAGCAACTATTTCCTATGATGGTTACGCCTTTGCTGGTTTTCAGCGCCAGCCTCATGCGCGTAGTGTTCAGGAAGAAATTGAAAAAACCTTGACCAAGTTAAATAAAGGGCAAGCCATTACTGTTCACGGTGCTGGTAGGACAGATAGTGGGGTTCATGCCCTGGGACAGGTTATTCATTTTAACCTGCCTTATCAAATGGATGAGGAGAAGCTCCGTTTTGCTCTAGACACTCAGTCCCCTGAAGATATTGATGTGATTTCGATTGAGCTTGTGGCGGATGATTTTCATTGCCGTTATGCTAAGCACAGTAAGACCTATGAGTTTATCGTGGATAGGGGCCGTCCCAAAAATCCGATGCGCCGTCACTATGCCACCCACTTTCCTTATCCGCTTGATGTGGAACGGATGCGGGAGGCTATCAAAAAATTAGAAGGCACTCATGATTTCACCGGCTTTACAGCCTCTGGGACTAGTGTAGAGGATAAGGTTCGCACCATCACAGAAGCTAGTCTTAGGGTTGATGAGACAGGCCAGTTTTTGACCTTTACCTTTTCAGGAAATGGTTTCTTGTATAAGCAGATTCGTAATATGGTGGGGACACTGCTTAAAATCGGCAATAACCGCATGCCAGTAGAGCAGATTGACCTCATCTTGGAGAAAAAGGACAGGCAGCTTGCAGGTCCCACTGCAGCACCAAATGGTTTATATTTAAAGGAGATTCGTTATGAAGAATAATCGTATTTTAGCACTTTCTGGAAATGATATTTTTAGTGGTGGTGGTTTGTCAGCTGATTTGGCTACTTATACCTTGAACGGCTTGCATGGCTTTGTAGCAGTGACTTGTTTGACAGCCTTGACGGAAAAGGGCTTTGAAGTCTTTCCAACTGACGATACCATTTTTCAACATGAATTAGATAGCTTGCGTGATGTGGAGTTTGGGGGGATTAAGATTGGTCTTCTACCAACTGTCAGTGTGGCTGAGAAGGCCTTGGACTTTATCAAGCAATGCCCAGGAGTGCCTGTGGTTCTGGACCCTGTCTTGGTCTGCAAGGAAACACACGACGTAGCTGTAAGTGAACTCTGTCAAGAGTTGATTCGCTTTTTCCCTTATGTCAGTGTGATTACGCCTAATCTTCCTGAAGCAGAATTATTGACTGGTCAGGAAATCAAAACCTTGGAAGACATGAAAGCTGCAGCGCAGAAATTGCATGAATTAGGAGCGCCAGCAGTCATTATCAAGGGAGGCAATCGCCTTAGTCAGGACAAGGCTGTAGATGTCTTTTATGATGGACAAAACTTTACAGTCCTAGAAAATCCTGTCATTCAAGGGCAAAATGCTGGTGCAGGTTGTACCTTTGCCTCTAGCATTGCCAGTCACTTGGTTAAAGGTGATGAACTTTTACCAGCAGTAGAAAGCTCTAAGGATTTCGTTTATCGTTCTATTGCACAAGCAGATCAGTATGGAGTAAGACAATATGAAGCAAACCAAAACAACTAAAATCGCCCTTGTATCCCTCTTAACCGCCCTCTCTGTGGTTCTAGGTTATTTCTTAAAAATTCCAACACCGACAGGCATTTTAACTCTTTTAGATGCGGGTGTCTTCTTTACGGCCTTCTACTTTGGTAGTCGTGAAGGGGCTGTAGTAGGAGGACTAGCAGGTTTCTTGATTGACCTCTTATCAGGCTATCCTCAGTGGATGTTCTTTAGCTTGGTCAACCATGGCTTGCAGGGATTTTTCGCAGGATTTAAAGGAAAAACTCAGTGGTTAGGCCTTATCTTAGCAACGATTGCCATGGTAGGGGGTTACGCCTTGGGCTCTACATTGATGAATGGCTGGGCTGCAGCTCTACCAGAAATTTTACCAAATTTCATGCAAAATATGGTAGGGATGATTGTAGGATTTATCCTTAGTCAAAGTATCAAGAAGATTAAGTAATGAGGCTGAGTCAAAAGTCTTTCAAATAAGAAAAACGCATAGTATCAGGTGTTGAAAAACCTTGATACTATGCGTTTTATTGTGGGAAGATTTTCGAAGAATTTTAATCAAAATAAAGCAAGTCTTTGCTGGTGTTTGTAAAGAGGTCAAAGCCATCTTTGGTAACAACACCACAGTCTTCGATACGGACACCGACTTTACCAGGGATATAGATACCTGGTTCAACAGAGAAGCACATGCCTTCTTCGATGACCATGTCGTTTCCTTCCATGATAGATGGGAATTCGTGGACATCCATACCGATACCGTGACCAAGACGGTGGTTGAAGTACTCGCCGTAACCAGCTTTTTCAATGACCTCACGGGCCGCGCGGTCCACTTCATGAGCAGTCACACCTGGCTTGATAAAGTCAAGAGCAGCTTGTTGGGCTTCAAGAGTTAAGTTGTAAATATCTTTCTTGAATTGGTCTGGTTTGCCGACAGCGACCGTACGAGTCATATCTGACGCATAGCCGTTGACTAGAACACCAAGGTCAAAGAGGAGAAGGGCGTTATTTTCAACTTTGTTTGCTGCTGGAATACCGTGTGGATTTGCAGCATTATCACCAGTCAAGACCATGGTATCAAAACTCATTTCATAACCTTCACGCTTCATAGCAAAGTCGATTTGGGCAATAATATCTGTCTCAGTCTTATCAAGAGAAATATTGTCAAAACCAACCTTAACAGCCTTGTCCGCATAGAGACCGGCCACCATCATTTTTTGCACTTCGTCAGCTGATTTGATAAGGCGCATACGTTGGATACGAGGAGTGAGGTTTTCAAACTCAGCAGTTTCAAAGACTATTTTCAAGCCATGATATTTGGTCAAGATGAGATTGTCAAACTCAACAGCGACACGTTTGAAGTCAAGTTGTGGAAGAGCATGTTTCATTTTTTGCCATGGATTTTCAGAATCCACATAGCCCACAACTGGGAAGGAAACAGTGCTGCTTGCACGCTCAACCTCAAGGGCTGGGACAAAGAGGAGAGGTTCCTGATCTGCTAGGACAAAAAGGAACATTTGGCGTTCATGGGGATCACTGTAAAAGCCAGTGAGGTAATTGATTGTGACGGGGTCAGATACGACAGCGACGTCTAGTTTTTCTGATTCAAGATATGTTACGATTTGTTGTAATTTAGACATATGCTACCTTCTTTCTACCCCTCTATTTTGGCAAAAAATGAGAGAAAATGCAAGGGAGAAGGGTAAAAGAACAGACAAAAAGAACTCCGACAAGATAACGGAGTTCTTTGATATCATTTTCCTTTGTTTAAGAAAAGTCAGCCTTGCTTTTGACATCACTGTATTCTTCAGCGATTTCTTGGCTGAGAATGTCCTCATAAGCAGGGAGTTGAATGTCCTGACCATATTTCTTCTTGAGGGCAGTAGTGACTAGGCGATAAGCTAGATTGGCATTACGAGAGAGGATAGGCCCGTGGAAGTAGGAACCAAAGACATTCTTATAATGAACACCTTCGCCGACTTTTTCTTCGTTATTTCCATTTCCATAGACAACCTGTCCCAGCGGTTTTTGATCATCTGAGAGGAAGGTACGGCCCTGATGATTTTCAAAACCATAGTAGGTTTCATCGAAATCTTCATTGTGAATCTTGATGTCCCCGATAAAACGGTTATTGGTCTGATTGAGGGTGTAGTGGCCCATGACCCCTAGTCCTTCGATGCGTCTCCCTGAAGCTTCAACATAATATTGGCCCAATAGTTGGAAACCACCGCAGATAGCCAGAACCACACCGTCGTTTTGGATGTAGTTGTCAATGCTCTCTTTTTTAGCAGGTAGGTCGTCTGCAATGATACTCTGTTCAAAGTCTTGACCACCACCGAAAAAGGCAATGTCGTAGTGATTTTCATCAAAGCTATCATGGAGAGAAACGATGTCAACCGTCACATGGGCTCCCAGTTTTTCAGCCACATACTTGAGCATGAGGATGTTTCCATTGTCCCCGTAGGTATTCATGAGATTTCCGTAGAGGTGGGCAATGTTGAGCTGATAGGGGTAATTGCCAGCTTTTGAGGAAAGTGAAGTATAAACCATTAGTTCATCTCCTTTCTAACAATCTGACGACTAGCCAGCAGTTCGCGGAATTCAAGCATAGCAGTATAGGTAGCCAGAATATAAGCATGCTTGCAGTCTTGGTTCTCAATGGTCTTGAGAACTTGCTCCAGACTACTTGTTTCAGTGATTTTCTCAGCTGGATAGCCTGTTACTCGTAGACGACGAGCGATTTCAGAATGACGAACACCGCCAGCGTTGATTTCGGGAATGTCCATGTCAGTGATTTGTTCAAAATCAGCATCCCAGATCCAGCTGGTATCAATTCCATCTGCATAGTTGGCATTTAGGAGAACAGATAGACTAAATGGATAAGGTGCTAGTTTAATCATTTCGATAGCTTGGGTCGCACCGACTGGATTTTTAATCAAGACGAGGGTACATTCCTTGTCACCGATATGGAAGGATTCTTGGCGTCCAAAGACAGCACGGCTCTTATCAAATCCCTGCTTGATGAGTTGTGAATCTGCACCAAGGAAACGGGCGATAGCAACCGCTGCTAGGGCGTTGTAGATATTGTAGAGACCACCGATTTGAATACCGTATTCTTGTCCGTCAATGACAAAGCGAGAGCGATTGTTGGTCAACTCAACCAATTCTGTCAAGCGATAGTCGAGATCAGGACGTTTACATCCACAACCTTCACAGATATAGGCACCCAAGTTTGCATAGGTATTGTGCTCATATTTGAGGATGCCTTGGCAGTCAGGACAGAGAATTCCTTCTGTATTATAGTGAGCCAGCTGGGCTGGGCCTTTCTCCAAGTCAAAACCAAAATACTCTACAGGATTTGGAATAGCTGGCTTGTAAAAAAGTGGACTGTCTCCATTAAGGAGAACAGTGGCAGTAGGCACCTTACGAATAGCGTCCAAAATCATCTTGTAAGTTGTGTAAATCTCACCATAGCGGTCCATCTGGTCACGGAAGATATTCGTGATGACAAAAAGGCTTGGCTGGATATAGTCACAGATACGAGATAGACTGGCTTCGTCAATTTCTAGGACGGCAATGTTTTTTCCGGTTTTAGAAGATTTGGCAGTCAAGAAGGTCGTCGCAATTCCTGTAATCATGTTGGCACCGCTTGGGTTGGTCAAAACTTGACCATAAACCTCTTTTAAAATGCCGACAGTGAGGGCAGTTGTCAGGGTTTTTCCGTTGGTTCCAGTGACCACGACAATCTCGTAGTTCTTAGCTAGGTTTTGTAAAATATCTTTATCAAATTGAAGGGCAAGTTTTCCTGGAAGCGTACTTCCACGGCCAAGACGGCTTAAAATGAAGTGGGAAGAGCGCCCAGCTAGGAGGCCCAAAGTAGTTTTTAATTTCATGTTTCTATTATATCATAAAAGAGGGAAAAGACAGATTTGAGATTTCGCAGAAGTAAAAACAGCCCAAAGAGGGCTGTTCGATACGATTAAATCTCAACTTAAATCGCAAACAAGTCATTCAAGTTCTCAGCCAAGGTTGGGTGAGTGAAGATTTGTTTTGTGAAGTAAGTGTAAGGAATCTTGTTGTCCATAGCAACAGTGATGATATTGATGATTTCTTGAGAACCTTCTGAGAAGATGCTTGCACCGAGAATTTCTTTTGTTTCAGTATTCACAACAGCTTTGAAAGCTCCGCGAAGGTCGCCATTTACATGACCACGAGGCATCGCAGCAACAGGGATTTCCTTAACGGCGTATGGAAGTTTCAAATCAGCTGCTTGGCTTTCAGTCAAACCGACTTGTGAAAGGGCAGGTGTGATAAACATGGTGTTTGGTACATTGAGACGGTCTTCAAGCGTGTAGCTACCATCTCCAGCAAGGTAGCTGTAAACAACACGGAAGTCATCAAGTGAAATGTAAGTAAATTGAAGGCCACCGTTGACATCTCCAACTGCAAAGACACCAGGAACGTTTGTTTGACAATGTTTGTCCACTTTAATAGCACCACGTTCAGTTAGTTCAATATCTGTATTTTCAAGTTGAAGTGGTTCTACATTTGGTTTGCGTCCAGTTGCGTAAAGAAGGGCATCGAAACGGTAAGTTTCATTTTCAGTTACGACAAGCACTTGGTCACCGTCATTTTTAATTTCAGTAGTACGGATATTTTGAAGCAATTCAATACCGTCTTCTTCCATGTATTGTTTAGCAAGAGCTGCGATGGAAGGTTCTGCACGAGGAAGGAAAGTATCCAAGGCATCTAGGACTGTGACCTTGCTTCCAAGTTTGTTGTAAAGGCCGGCAAATTCAAGACCGATATTTCCACCACCAAGGACTCCAAGGTTTTCAGGTAATTTGTCCAAGTTTTGGATACCTGTTGAGTCAAAGACGTTTTTGCTTGTAGCAAGTCCAGGGATTGGCAAGACGTTTGAAACAGCACCAGTGTTGATGACGATTGTTTCAGCAGTCAGTTCTTTCTTTTCATCACCAGCTTGGATTTCGATGACTTTATTTGAAAGGAAGTGAGCTTCCGCATCAAAGATATCTACGCCTGTACCAGCAACAGTAGCATAGTTTTTACCGTTGAGGCGACCAGTGATAGTGTTTTTGGTAGCAATCACTTCTTCAAAAGACAAGTCTTTCTCAGCAGCAACTAGCAAAGTCTTAGTTGGGATACATCCGATGTTGATACAAGTTCCACCGTACATAGCTTTGCTACGTTCAACGAGAGCAACTTTTTTGCCAGCTGAAGCCAATTTACCAGCTAGTGTTTTACCAGCTTTACCAAATCCGATAACGATTAAATCATAAGTTAACATTTAGAGTTCCTCCTATTCGATTTTCATTCTAGCACAAGAAAAAAACTTTTGCACAATTCTGCTACGCTTTAAAAAAGTTTATGAAATAGTGGAAATTATAGCCTTACTTTCTCAGAAAAATCGTTTACATGATATTATCGATGGATTGGGCTATCTTTTGCTTCTCTCTTGTGTTATACTAGATAGGTTGCAAAGAAAACAGTACTTTTCTTTTGTGGAAAAGAAGCAACACGATTTTATATCCAGTATATGAAAATACGTCATAAAAAGAAAAGTATAAACTAAGCCCTATAGGGTGGCTTCGCACCACCTTTAGAAAGAAGAATATCGTGAAATTTAATGAATTAAACTTGTCTGCTGATTTGCTAGCAGAGATTGAAAAAGCTGGTTTTGTAGAAGCCAGTCCGATCCAAGAACAAACCATTCCCTTGGCCCTTGAAGGCAAGGACGTTATCGGTCAAGCTCAGACTGGTACGGGAAAAACTGCGGCTTTTGGTTTGCCAACTCTTGAAAAAATTCGTACAGAAGAAGCAACTATCCAAGCCTTGGTCATCGCTCCAACTCGTGAACTAGCTGTCCAAAGTCAAGAAGAACTCTTCCGCTTTGGTCGTAGTAAGGGAGTCAAAGTCCGTTCAGTATATGGCGGATCAAGCATTGAAAAGCAAATTAAGGCTCTTAAATCTGGTGCCCATATCGTGGTGGGAACACCTGGTCGCCTCTTGGACTTGATTAAACGCAAGGCCTTGAAATTACAAGATATTGAAACTCTTATCCTTGACGAAGCGGATGAAATGCTCAACATGGGCTTCCTTGAAGACATTGAAGCTATCATCTCCCGTGTTCCTGAAAGCCGTCAAACCTTACTTTTCTCAGCAACTATATTTCATGCAAAATATGGTAGGGATGATTGTAGGATTTATCCTTAGTCAAAGTATCAAGAAGATTAAGTAATGAGGCTGAGTCAAAAGTCTTTCAAATAAGAAAAACGCATAGTATCAGGTGTTGAAAAACCTTGATACTATGCGTTTTATTGTGGGAAGATTTTCGAAGAATTTTAATCAAAATAAAGCAAGTCTTTGCTGGTGTTTGTAAAGAGGTCAAAGCCATCTTTGGTAACAACACCACAGTCTTCGATACGGACACCGACTTTACCAGGGATATAGATACCTGGTTCAACAGAGAAGCACATGCCTTCTTCGATGACCATGTCGTTTCCTTCCATGATAGATGGGAATTCGTGGACATCCATACCGATACCGTGACCAAGACGGTGGTTGAAGTACTCGCCGTAACCAGCTTTTTCAATGACCTCACGGGCCGCGCGGTCCACTTCATGAGCAGTCACACCTGGCTTGATAAAGTCAAGAGCAGCTTGTTGGGCTTCAAGAGTTAAGTTGTAAATATCTTTCTTGAATTGGTCTGGTTTGCCGACAGCGACCGTACGAGTCATATCTGACGCATAGCCGTTGACTAGAACACCAAGGTCAAAGAGGAGAAGGGCGTTATTTTCAACTTTGTTTGCTGCTGGAATACCGTGTGGATTTGCAGCATTATCACCAGTCAAGACCATGGTATCAAAACTCATTTCATAACCTTCACGCTTCATAGCAAAGTCGATTTGGGCAATAATATCTGTCTCAGTCTTATCAAGAGAAATATTGTCAAAACCAACCTTAACAGCCTTGTCCGCATAGAGACCGGCCACCATCATTTTTTGCACTTCGTCAGCTGATTTGATAAGGCGCATACGTTGGATACGAGGAGTGAGGTTTTCAAACTCAGCAGTTTCAAAGACTATTTTCAAGCCATGATATTTGGTCAAGATGAGATTGTCAAACTCAACAGCGACACGTTTGAAGTCAAGTTGTGGAAGAGCATGTTTCATTTTTTGCCATGGATTTTCAGAATCCACATAGCCCACAACTGGGAAGGAAACAGTGCTGCTTGCACGCTCAACCTCAAGGGCTGGGACAAAGAGGAGAGGTTCCTGATCTGCTAGGACAAAAAGGAACATTTGGCGTTCATGGGGATCACTGTAAAAGCCAGTGAGGTAATTGATTGTGACGGGGTCAGATACGACAGCGACGTCTAGTTTTTCTGATTCAAGATATGTTACGATTTGTTGTAATTTAGACATATGCTACCTTCTTTCTACCCCTCTATTTTGGCAAAAAATGAGAGAAAATGCAAGGGAGAAGGGTAAAAGAACAGACAAAAAGAACTCCGACAAGATAACGGAGTTCTTTGATATCATTTTCCTTTGTTTAAGAAAAGTCAGCCTTGCTTTTGACATCACTGTATTCTTCAGCGATTTCTTGGCTGAGAATGTCCTCATAAGCAGGGAGTTGAATGTCCTGACCATATTTCTTCTTGAGGGCAGTAGTGACTAGGCGATAAGCTAGATTGGCATTACGAGAGAGGATAGGCCCGTGGAAGTAGGAACCAAAGACATTCTTATAATGAACACCTTCGCCGACTTTTTCTTCGTTATTTCCATTTCCATAGACAACCTGTCCCAGCGGTTTTTGATCATCTGAGAGGAAGGTACGGCCCTGATGATTTTCAAAACCATAGTAGGTTTCATCGAAATCTTCATTGTGAATCTTGATGTCCCCGATAAAACGGTTATTGGTCTGATTGAGGGTGTAGTGGCCCATGACCCCTAGTCCTTCGATGCGTCTCCCTGAAGCTTCAACATAATATTGGCCCAATAGTTGGAAACCACCGCAGATAGCCAGAACCACACCGTCGTTTTGGATGTAGTTGTCAATGCTCTCTTTTTTAGCAGGTAGGTCGTCTGCAATGATACTCTGTTCAAAGTCTTGACCACCACCGAAAAAGGCAATGTCGTAGTGATTTTCATCAAAGCTATCATGGAGAGAAACGATGTCAACCGTCACATGGGCTCCCAGTTTTTCAGCCACATACTTGAGCATGAGGATGTTTCCATTGTCCCCGTAGGTATTCATGAGATTTCCGTAGAGGTGGGCAATGTTGAGCTGATAGGGGTAATTGCCAGCTTTTGAGGAAAGTGAAGTATAAACCATTAGTTCATCTCCTTTCTAACAATCTGACGACTAGCCAGCAGTTCGCGGAATTCAAGCATAGCAGTATAGGTAGCCAGAATATAAGCATGCTTGCAGTCTTGGTTCTCAATGGTCTTGAGAACTTGCTCCAGACTACTTGTTTCAGTGATTTTCTCAGCTGGATAGCCTGTTACTCGTAGACGACGAGCGATTTCAGAATGACGAACACCGCCAGCGTTGATTTCGGGAATGTCCATGTCAGTGATTTGTTCAAAATCAGCATCCCAGATCCAGCTGGTATCAATTCCATCTGCATAGTTGGCATTTAGGAGAACAGATAGACTAAATGGATAAGGTGCTAGTTTAATCATTTCGATAGCTTGGGTCGCACCGACTGGATTTTTAATCAAGACGAGGGTACATTCCTTGTCACCGATATGGAAGGATTCTTGGCGTCCAAAGACAGCACGGCTCTTATCAAATCCCTGCTTGATGAGTTGTGAATCTGCACCAAGGAAACGGGCGATAGCAACCGCTGCTAGGGCGTTGTAGATATTGTAGAGACCACCGATTTGAATACCGTATTCTTGTCCGTCAATGACAAAGCGAGAGCGATTGTTGGTCAACTCAACCAATTCTGTCAAGCGATAGTCGAGATCAGGACGTTTACATCCACAACCTTCACAGATATAGGCACCCAAGTTTGCATAGGTATTGTGCTCATATTTGAGGATGCCTTGGCAGTCAGGACAGAGAATTCCTTCTGTATTATAGTGAGCCAGCTGGGCTGGGCCTTTCTCCAAGTCAAAACCAAAATACTCTACAGGATTTGGAATAGCTGGCTTGTAAAAAAGTGGACTGTCTCCATTAAGGAGAACAGTGGCAGTAGGCACCTTACGAATAGCGTCCAAAATCATCTTGTAAGTTGTGTAAATCTCACCATAGCGGTCCATCTGGTCACGGAAGATATTCGTGATGACAAAAAGGCTTGGCTGGATATAGTCACAGATACGAGATAGACTGGCTTCGTCAATTTCTAGGACGGCAATGTTTTTTCCGGTTTTAGAAGATTTGGCAGTCAAGAAGGTCGTCGCAATTCCTGTAATCATGTTGGCACCGCTTGGGTTGGTCAAAACTTGACCATAAACCTCTTTTAAAATGCCGACAGTGAGGGCAGTTGTCAGGGTTTTTCCGTTGGTTCCAGTGACCACGACAATCTCGTAGTTCTTAGCTAGGTTTTGTAAAATATCTTTATCAAATTGAAGGGCAAGTTTTCCTGGAAGCGTACTTCCACGGCCAAGACGGCTTAAAATGAAGTGGGAAGAGCGCCCAGCTAGGAGGCCCAAAGTAGTTTTTAATTTCATGTTTCTATTATATCATAAAAGAGGGAAAAGACAGATTTGAGATTTCGCAGAAGTAAAAACAGCCCAAAGAGGGCTGTTCGATACGATTAAATCTCAACTTAAATCGCAAACAAGTCATTCAAGTTCTCAGCCAAGGTTGGGTGAGTGAAGATTTGTTTTGTGAAGTAAGTGTAAGGAATCTTGTTGTCCATAGCAACAGTGATGATATTGATGATTTCTTGAGAACCTTCTGAGAAGATGCTTGCACCGAGAATTTCTTTTGTTTCAGTATTCACAACAGCTTTGAAAGCTCCGCGAAGGTCGCCATTTACATGACCACGAGGCATCGCAGCAACAGGGATTTCCTTAACGGCGTATGGAAGTTTCAAATCAGCTGCTTGGCTTTCAGTCAAACCGACTTGTGAAAGGGCAGGTGTGATAAACATGGTGTTTGGTACATTGAGACGGTCTTCAAGCGTGTAGCTACCATCTCCAGCAAGGTAGCTGTAAACAACACGGAAGTCATCAAGTGAAATGTAAGTAAATTGAAGGCCACCGTTGACATCTCCAACTGCAAAGACACCAGGAACGTTTGTTTGACAATGTTTGTCCACTTTAATAGCACCACGTTCAGTTAGTTCAATATCTGTATTTTCAAGTTGAAGTGGTTCTACATTTGGTTTGCGTCCAGTTGCGTAAAGAAGGGCATCGAAACGGTAAGTTTCATTTTCAGTTACGACAAGCACTTGGTCACCGTCATTTTTAATTTCAGTAGTACGGATATTTTGAAGCAATTCAATACCGTCTTCTTCCATGTATTGTTTAGCAAGAGCTGCGATGGAAGGTTCTGCACGAGGAAGGAAAGTATCCAAGGCATCTAGGACTGTGACCTTGCTTCCAAGTTTGTTGTAAAGGCCGGCAAATTCAAGACCGATATTTCCACCACCAAGGACTCCAAGGTTTTCAGGTAATTTGTCCAAGTTTTGGATACCTGTTGAGTCAAAGACGTTTTTGCTTGTAGCAAGTCCAGGGATTGGCAAGACGTTTGAAACAGCACCAGTGTTGATGACGATTGTTTCAGCAGTCAGTTCTTTCTTTTCATCACCAGCTTGGATTTCGATGACTTTATTTGAAAGGAAGTGAGCTTCCGCATCAAAGATATCTACGCCTGTACCAGCAACAGTAGCATAGTTTTTACCGTTGAGGCGACCAGTGATAGTGTTTTTGGTAGCAATCACTTCTTCAAAAGACAAGTCTTTCTCAGCAGCAACTAGCAAAGTCTTAGTTGGGATACATCCGATGTTGATACAAGTTCCACCGTACATAGCTTTGCTACGTTCAACGAGAGCAACTTTTTTGCCAGCTGAAGCCAATTTACCAGCTAGTGTTTTACCAGCTTTACCAAATCCGATAACGATTAAATCATAAGTTAACATTTAGAGTTCCTCCTATTCGATTTTCATTCTAGCACAAGAAAAAAACTTTTGCACAATTCTGCTACGCTTTAAAAAAGTTTATGAAATAGTGGAAATTATAGCCTTACTTTCTCAGAAAAATCGTTTACATGATATTATCGATGGATTGGGCTATCTTTTGCTTCTCTCTTGTGTTATACTAGATAGGTTGCAAAGAAAACAGTACTTTTCTTTTGTGGAAAAGAAGCAACACGATTTTATATCCAGTATATGAAAATACGTCATAAAAAGAAAAGTATAAACTAAGCCCTATAGGGTGGCTTCGCACCACCTTTAGAAAGAAGAATATCGTGAAATTTAATGAATTAAACTTGTCTGCTGATTTGCTAGCAGAGATTGAAAAAGCTGGTTTTGTAGAAGCCAGTCCGATCCAAGAACAAACCATTCCCTTGGCCCTTGAAGGCAAGGACGTTATCGGTCAAGCTCAGACTGGTACGGGAAAAACTGCGGCTTTTGGTTTGCCAACTCTTGAAAAAATTCGTACAGAAGAAGCAACTATCCAAGCCTTGGTCATCGCTCCAACTCGTGAACTAGCTGTCCAAAGTCAAGAAGAACTCTTCCGCTTTGGTCGTAGTAAGGGAGTCAAAGTCCGTTCAGTATATGGCGGATCAAGCATTGAAAAGCAAATTAAGGCTCTTAAATCTGGTGCCCATATCGTGGTGGGAACACCTGGTCGCCTCTTGGACTTGATTAAACGCAAGGCCTTGAAATTACAAGATATTGAAACTCTTATCCTTGACGAAGCGGATGAAATGCTCAACATGGGCTTCCTTGAAGACATTGAAGCTATCATCTCCCGTGTTCCTGAAAGCCGTCAAACCTTACTTTTCTCAGCAACTATGCCAGATGCCATCAAACGTATCGGTGTTCAGTTTATGAAAGAACCTGAGCATGTGAAGATTGCTGCTAAGGAATTAACAACAGAATTGGTTGACCAATACTATATCCGAGTTAAAGAGCAAGAAAAATTTGATACCATGACTCGTCTCATGGATGTGGAACAGCCTGAGCTTGCTATCGTATTTGGTCGTACCAAACGTCGTGTGGATGAATTGACTCGTGGTTTGAAAATCCGTGGCTTCCGTGCAGAAGGAATTCATGGAGACCTAGACCAAAACAAACGTCTTCGTGTCCTTCGTGACTTTAAAAATGGCAATCTTGATGTTTTGGTTGCGACAGACGTTGCAGCACGTGGGTTGGATATTTCAGGTGTGACCCATGTCTATAACTACGATATTCCACAAGATCCTGAAAGTTATGTTCACCGTATCGGTCGTACAGGTCGTGCCGGTAAGTCAGGTCAGTCTATTACTTTCGTATCACCAAATGAAATGGGCTACCTCCAAATCATTGAAAACTTGACTAAGAAACGCATGAAAGGCCTTAAACCTGCAAGCGCAGAAGAAGCCTTCCAAGTAAAAAAACACGTAGCTCTCAAGAAAATCGAACGTGATTTTGCAGATGAGACTATCCGTGCCAACTTTGAGAAATTTGGTAAGGATGCTCGTAAGCTAGCTGCCGAATTTACTCTAGAAGAATTGGCAATGTATATCTTGAGTCTGACTGTTCAAGACCCAGATAGTCTTCCTGAAGTGGAGATTGCACGTGAAAAACCACTGCCATTTAAACCATCAGGTAATGGCTTCGGTGGTAACGCTAAGGGAGGTCGTCGTGGAGATGACCGTCGTGATAATCGCCGAGGAGACAACCGTCGTGGTGGTCGCCGTGATGATTTCAAAAAAGGAAGTCGTGGCAACGATCGTTTTGATAAGGAAAAACGTTACCGTAAGGATAATAAAAAACCACGCAATACTTCAAGCGAAAAGAAAACAGGCTTTGTTATTCGTAACAAGGGCGATAAATAAGAAAAAGCGGTTCAAAATGAATCGCTTTTTTATATAAGGAGACCGAATGGAAAAAGAAAGATAAATAAAATAGTTATATTATCTTCTTGTAATGTTATAATACACAAAAACAGGGAGCTTGTCAATAGAAAAGAAGCAATTTAATTAAAAATATTCTTGTTTTTTCAAATTGCAATTAAATAAGCAATTTTCAGATAATAATTGAAAATTCAAGCTGTTTATGTTATAATGATAGCGATTAAATTCGAGGTGAAAAATGGCACATTTATTAGAAAAAACTAGAAAAATTACTTCTATCCTGAAGCGCTCAGAGGAGCAGTTGCAGGAAGAGCTTCCCTACAATGCGATTACCCGTCAATTGGCAGATATTATCGACTGTAACGCCTGTATCGTTAATAGCAAGGGACGTCTCCTTGGTTATTTCATGCGTTACAAAACCAATACAGATCGTGTCGAGCAATTCTTCCAAACTAAGATTTTCCCGGACGACTATGTACAGGGCGCGAACATGATTTACGATACAGAAGCCAATCTGACAGTTGATCATGATTTAAGCATTTTTCCTGTGGAAAGTCGTGCCGACTTTCCAGATGGTTTGACGACTATTGCACCGATTCATGTATCAGGGATTCGACTTGGTTCTTTGATTATTTGGCGCAATGATAAAAAATTCGAAGACGAGGACTTGATTCTTGTTGAAATTGCGAGTACCGTTGTTGGAATTCAACTTCTCAACTTCCAGCGTGAGGAAGATGAGAAAAATATCCGTCGCCGTACTGCTGTTACCATGGCGGTTAATACCCTTTCTTACTCCGAACTTCGTGCTGTTTCAGCTATTTTAGGGGAGTTAAACGGAAATGAAGGACAGTTGACTGCGTCAGTGATTGCAGATCGTATCGGAATAACCCGTTCGGTGATTGTCAATGCCCTTCGTAAACTTGAGTCTGCGGGAATTATTGAAAGTCGCTCACTTGGAATGAAGGGAACCTATCTTAAGGTCTTGATTTCAGATATTTTTGAAGAAGTGAAGAAAAGAGATTACTAATGACTAAGGCTTTAATTTCGATTGACTATACAGAAGATTTTGTTGCTGATAGTGGGAAGCTGACAGCAGGTGCTCCAGCTCAGGCGATTTCGGATGCCATCAGCAAGGTAACTCGATTAGCTTTTGAACGAGGAGATTACATCTTCTTTACAATCGATGCTCACGAAGAAAACGATTGTTTCCATCCAGAAAGCAAGTTGTTTCCTCCTCACAATTTGATTGGGACTAGTGGACGGAATTTATACGGAGATTTGGGGACCTTTTATCAAGAGCATGGTTCAGACAGTCGTGTCTTTTGGATGGATAAACGCCATTACTCAGCTTTTTCAGGGACTGACCTGGATATCCGTTTGAGAGAGCGTCGAATTTCTACCGTTATTTTAACAGGAGTTTTGACGGATATCTGTGTCCTGCATACAGCTATAGATGCCTATAATCTAGGATATGATATCGAGATTGTTAAACCAGCTGTTGCTTCCATCTGGCCTGAAAACCATCAATTTGCCCTAGGTCATTTCAAAAATACACTCGGAGCTAAGTTAGTAGATGAAAAGCTAAATGAAATTTCAGAGTAATTTATTTGATGAAATGAAAAAAATTGAAAAAAGTGTTGACAAGCATCCTAAAAGTTGATATACTAGTAAAGTAATCGACGCGGGGATGGCGGAATTGGCAGACGCGCAGGACTAAGGATCCTGTGACCGCTTTAGGTCGTGAGGGTTCAAGTCCCTCTCTCCGCATAGGATAAGAGTTAGCTTAGGCTAGCTCTTTTGTTTTCATCTAATTCAAGTAGAGCAAAAAATTTTTGCTCTTTTTTTGTATTTCATAAACATTTCATATTTGGATTTTATAATAGTATTACAAATATGGAGGTGACGAATGAATCCAATCCAAATAGCTTGGGCTTATGTCAGCAGAAAACGACTGAGAAGTTTTATTTTATTTCTGATTTTATTGGTCCTATTGGCTGGAATTTCAGCCTGTTTGACTCTGATGAAGTCCAACAAAACAGTTGAAACCAATCTTTACAAATCACTCAACACATCTTTTTCTATTAAGAAGATAGAAAATGGGCAGACCTTCAAGTTGTCAGAGATAGCGTCCGTGAGCAAGATTAAGGGACTGGAAAATGTCTCTCCTGAACTCGAGACGGTCGCAAAACTGAAAGACAAGGAAGTAGTGAGTGGCGAGCAGAGCGTGGAGCGTGATGATTTGTCAGCTGCGGACAAGAACTTGGTTAGCTTAACGGCACTTGAGGATTCATCCAAGGATGTCACCTTTACCAGTTCAGCTTTCAATCTAAAAGAAGGGCGACATCTTCAAAAAGGGGATTCAAAGAAAATCCTTATTCACGAAGAGTTGGCCAAGAAGAACGGTCTTTCGCTTCATGACAAGCTTCGCTTGGATGCTGGACAGTCAGAAGCTGGTAAAGGACAAACTGTCGAGTTTGAGATTGTCGGCATCTTTTCTGGTAAAAAACAAGAGAAATTCACAGGCTTGTCTTCTGACTTCAGTGAAAACCAAGTCTTTACAGACTATGAAAGTAGCCAAACTCTTTTGGGCAATAGCGAACCTCAAGTTAGTGCAGCGCGCTTCTATGTAGAAAATCCTAAGGAAATGGACGGACTCATGAAGCAGGTAGAAAACTTGTCCTTGGTTAGTCAAGGTTACCAAGTTGAGAAGGAGAACAAGGCTTTTGAACAAATCAAAGACTCAGTTGCAACCTTCCAAACCTTTCTGACCATTTTCCTTTATGGGATGTTGATAGCAGGAGCAGGAGCCTTAATTCTTGTTTTGTCTCTCTGGTTGAGAGAAAGGGTCTACGAAGTGGGAATTTTACTGGCGCTTGGAAAAGGCAAGAGCTCGATTTTCCTACAGTTCTGTTTAGAGGTAGTTTTGGTATCTCTCGGAGCTTTGCTTCCATCCTTTATCGCTGGAAATGCCATTACATCCTATCTGCTCCAAACTGTCCTAGCCAGTGGAGATCAGGCAGTCTTACAAGACACGCTAGCCAAAGCAAGCAGTTTATCAACCAGTATCTTATCTTTTGCAGAATCCTATGTTTTTCTAGTTCTGCTCAGTTGCTTATCTGTAGCACTTTGTTTCCTATTCTTATTTAGAAAATCGCCGAAAGAAATTTTATCATCTATTAGTTAAGAAGGAGAAATCATGACTTTATTACAATTACAAGATGTTACCTACCGTTATAAGAACACTGCTGAAGCAGTCCTATATCAGATCAATTATAATTTTGAACCCGGGAAATTTTACAGTATTATTGGGGAGTCAGGAGCGGGGAAATCCACTCTCTTGTCCCTCCTTGCTGGTTTAGATAGTCCTGTTGAAGGTTCTATCCTTTTTCAAGGAGAGGATATTCGTAAGAAGGGCTATTCTTACCATCGCATGCACCATATTTCCCTGGTCTTTCAAAATTATAACTTGATAGATTATCTTTCTCCACTGGAAAATATCCGCTTGGTCAACAAAAAGGCAAGCAAGGATACACTGCTTGAGCTTGGTTTGGATGAAAGTCAGATCAAGCGGAATGTTCTCCAGTTATCAGGTGGTCAACAGCAACGTGTTGCCATTGCTCGTAGTTTGGTCTCAGAAGCTCCAGTTATTCTAGCGGATGAGCCAACGGGAAATCTGGACCCTAAAACTGCTGGAGATATTGTCGAACTGCTCAAATCACTTGCCCAGAAAACAGGTAAATGTGTGATTGTCGTCACCCACAGTAAAGAAGTGGCACAAGCGTCAGATATTACACTTGAGTTGAAGGACAAGAAACTGACTGAAACTCGCGATACTACGAAATAATACGAGCTTTTTCTGTTCGAACTATAAAATAGAATAAAATCTAGAAAGGGAACCTATGTTACACAACGCATTTGCCTACGTTACAAGGAAGTTTTTCAAATCGATTGTCATCTTCCTGATTATTCTCCTCATGGCGAGCTTGAGTTTGGTCGGCTTGTCGATCAAGGGAGCTACTGCCAAGGCTTCTCAGGAGACCTTTAAAAATATCACCAACAGCTTCTCCATGCAAATCAATCGTCGCGTCAATCAAGGAACGCCTCGTGGTGCTGGGAATATTAAGGGTGAAGACATCAAAAAAATCACCGAAAACAAGGCCATTGAGTATTATGTTAAACGCATCAATGCCATTGGAGATTTGACTGGCTATGAACTCATCGAAACGCCAGATACCAAGAAAAATCTGACACCTGACCGTGCTAAACATTTTGGAAGTAGCTTGATGATTACAGGAGTCAATGACTCTTCTAAAGAAGACAAGTTTGTCTCTGGTTCTTATAAGTTGGTCGAAGGTGAGCACTTAACCAACGACGACAAGGACAAGATCCTCCTGCACAAGGACTTGGCAGCCAAACACGGCTGGAAAGTAGGGGACAAGGTCAAACTAGACTCTAATATCTACGATGCAGACAATGAAAAAGGTGCCAAGGAAACAGTCGAAGTGACAATCAAGGGACTCTTTGATGGTCATAATAAGTCAGCAGTAACCTACTCACAAGAACTCTATGAAAATACAGCTATCACAGACATTCACACTGCTGCAAAACTTTATGGATACACAGAAGACACAGCTATTTATGGGGACGCAACCTTCTTTGTGACAGCGGACAAGAACTTGGATGACGTCATGAAAGAGTTGAATGGCATCAGTGGTATCAACTGGAAGAGCTATACACTCGTTAAGAGCTCCTCTAACTACCCAGCTCTTGAGCAATCCATCTCTGGTATGTACAAGATGGCCAATCTCCTCTTCTGGGGTAGCTTGAGTTTCTCAGTTCTTCTCCTTGCCCTCTTGCTCAGCCTTTGGATCAATGCCCGTCGCAAGGAAGTGGGTATTCTCCTCTCTATTGGTCTCAAGCAGGCAAGTATCTTGGGTCAATTCATCACTGAATCCATCTTGATTGCCATCCCTGCTCTTGTTTCTGCTTACTTCTTAGCTACTTACACAGCGCGTGCAATCGGAAATACTGTTCTTACCAATGTCACTTCAGGTGTTGCCAAGCAAGCTAGCAAGGCTGCTCAAGCCTCTAACCTTGGTGGTGGTGCAGAAGTAGATAGCTTTAGTAAGACCTTGTCGAGCCTAGATATTTCCATTCAGACATCAGACTTTATCATCGTCTTTGTCCTTGCCTTGGTTCTAGTGGTTCTCGTTATGGCGCTTGCTTCAAGCAATCTCCTAAGAAAACAACCAAAAGAGCTCTTGCTGGATAGTGAATAAATTTGAAAAAATTAGTCTAAAATAGAGACTACATCTTATTTTTTATTCAAGAATGGTGGATAGAGAATGGCTATTTAACAATTCAAAATAGAGCCGAAAGCAGTGGTGAAAATCATTGCTTTCAGTTGCTTTCTTTGTACTTTGGTACTTAAACATGATATACTAAAGATATGGAATCTATTAGAAAGGAATTTCACAACTTATATATGGAATTGTGCATAAGAATCTATAGAAACTTTATTTTGAAAATAGATAGATAAATCTGTAGAAGCCTGTGCATATCGCAAACATAGGCTAGTAGGCCTAGGAAGAGTCTACTTTGGAAAATATAGATTAGTGAGGAAAAATAAACATTATGAGACAAACAAATGTTAGAGGAACATTATCCCTCCGTGGCTTTAGAAAATTAAGAACTGGTGCAATTGTTGCGACAGGTGTGATTTTATTGGGGCTGGGCTTTTTAGCTCCAACTGTGTCAGCCAGTGAACAAGATGGTATCTGGGTAGCCAGAACAGTTGCAGAAGTAAAAGCTGATATTCAAAAAGAAGGTGATTTATTTAAGTATGTTATTAAGTGGGGGGACACATTAAGTGTTATCAGCGAAGCAAGTAATATCCCTGTAGATGTACTCCAAGAAATGAATCAAACTTCAGGCAAGAATTTATTCTTACCGCACAATGAATTGTACTTTACTGAAGCTGAAACGATTTCAGATACAGTCACAAAACACAAGATTGTCATCAAGGAAAGTGGTGCAAGTGGCGAAGTTCGCACTTACGAAGTCTTGCTCAAGAAAGATCAAGAGACAAAAGCTGTTACTTTTGAATTAACAGATGTCACTGAGAAAGTTGAAAAAATGGCTGTGAACTATAGCCCAGTCTATCAGCCTGTATCAGCTCCAGTAGTGGAAAGAGCGGAAGAATCGGGTGAAGAACTTGCCTCAGAAGCACCAGCAGAGACAAGCCCAGAAGTTAAGGAAGAAACAGAAGCTCCAGTAGCGTCAAAAGCAGAAACAAGGTCAGAAACTTTAAATGCTCCATCTGCATATACTACAAATGGGTCAGGAAACTCAACTGAATCAAGTCCAGCAGCAGACAAGGCCCCTTCAAATATAGGAACTACAAATCAACCTGTAGCTTCAAATCCAAGTTCTGAAGCGCCAGCGCCAAAAGCAGAGGTACCAGTGACTCCGGCACCGAAAGTAGAAGCGCCATCGACTCCAATGCCAAAAGCAGAAGAACCATCGACTCCAGCACCGAAAGCAGAGGCACCAGCGTCTCCAATGCCAAAAGCAGAAGGACCATCGACTTCAGCACCAAAAGCAGAGTTACCATCGACTCCAGCACCGAAAACAGAAGAGCCAGCAACTCCAGCACCAAAAGCAGAGGCACCAGCAACTCCAGCACCGAAAGCAGAGGCACCATCGACTCCAGCACCGAAAGCAGAAGCGCCATTGACTCCAGCACCAAAAGCAGAGGTACCAGTGACTCCGGCACCGAAAGTAGAAGCGCCATCGACTTCAATGCCAAAAGCAGAAGAACCATCGACTCCAGCGCCAAAAGTAGAGGAGCCAGCGTCTTCAGCACCAAAAGCAGAAGAACCAGCAGCAACTGAGCCAAAAACAAAAGAGCCAGTGGCAACAACGCCAAAAGTGGAAGAACCATCGACTCCAGCGCCAAAAGCAGAAGAACCATCGACTCCAGCGCCAAAAGTAGAGGAGCCATCGACTCCAGCGCCAAAAGCAGAAGAACCATCGACTCCATCACCAAAAGTGGAGGAGCCATCGACTCCAGCGCCAAAAGTGGAAGAACCATCGACTCCATCACCAAAAGTAGAGGAGCCATCGACTCCAGCGCCAAAAGTGGAAGAACCATCGACTCCATCACCAAAAGTAGAGGAGCCATCGACTCCAGCACCAAAAGTGGAAGAACCATCGACTCCATCACCAAAAGTAGAGGAACCAGCAACACCAGCACCGAAAGTGGAAGAACCAGCGACACCAGCACCGAAAGCAGAGGAACCAACGACACCAGCGCCGAAAGTGGAAGAACCAGCAACACCAGCGTCATCAGCACCGAAAGACGATGAATCAGGTTCTTCAGTTGAATCTCCATCAACAGGCAATCATTCAGACGAGTCAGGAACACCATCTGAAACTCCTACAGGTGACTCAACTTCGTCACTGGACGCTTCAGGCGAGCCCAATTTCACTGAACAGCCAGCTGGAGAATCAGGTAAATCTGAAACAACGTCAGAACCTTCTAATACTCCATCTGCGGAAGCTACAAATGATTCAGGGAATACAGCAACATCAAGTCCGCTAACATATGGTACTACTTCAAACACAGGGACTACAGAACAACCTGAAACTCCAGCTTCAAAACCAGAAGTAACAACACCCAAAGAGGATAAACTACCAACTAATCAAAATGGAGATACATCAAATCCGGCTCCGGCACCCAAAGAAGATACTCCGTCTGAAGAAGTAGCACCTAAAGGTGAAAAACTTGAGGAAGCAAAAAAAGATGGAAAAGATGTTATTGAAAAAATTGCGGCTTCAAAACTTAGTGAAATTGAAAAAGTTAAAGATGAAGCAGAAAAAGCTAAGTTAGAAGCTCAATTAAAAGAATTAAAAGAAGCAGGATTAGAAGCGATAAATAATGCTAAAGATCACGATGCAGCAGTAGATGCTACGGATGAATATCAAACTAAGATTGATGAGATTAATGTTCCAGGTGAAGAATTACCTGCACCAAATTATAATAAAGATAATTTAACAAATGGTCGTAATGAGGGTACTACTATTAATGATGGAAGTACAGCAATAGGTCATGGGTCTGGTGAAGATACAGCAACAACTCCAGCACAACCTTCTTCAACTTCAGAAGGGACTTCAAGTTTTAGAAATGCCCCATCAGTTCAAGCAAGAGCAAGAAGAGTGGCACGTTCAACATCAGAACCAGATGGAACTGTAAATATTAGCTATAACTTCGCTGGAATGCCAGATATTCATGGTTTTCTATCTGACCCGGGAGAAGATAACACTGTCAAAATTCCTGCTGGAACGAGTGAAGCACAGGCAAAAGAGCTAGTAAAAGAAAAAATTCAAGCCAAGATAAAAGACTTAGCTGCTAGAGGGTATCATGTGAAAAATGACATTATTTTTGAACAAGATACTACTGTGAAAAATTATAACTACGTCGTTACATTCACTAAGGAGACTACAGGAACTTCAGGTTTCAGAATGGCTCCAGCAGTTCAACCACGCGCTAGCAGAAATCGTAGAAGTCTAGAACAGCCAGCTCCTCAAAAGGTCAAAGTCAATGTTTTTTATAACTTTGATCAAATGAAAGATATTGCAGGTTTCCTAGGAGATATCAATGGAACTCCTCTTGAAGTCGCGGAAGGTTCAACAAATGAACAGGTTAAAGCAGCTGTCAAGAACCAAGTTGATGCTAAGAAAGAAGAGTTGAGCAAACGTGGCTATACTTTCAAAGAGGACTATGTATATCAAGCTAATGGGAAAGATTATAATTACGTTGTAACATTTTCAAAAGCAGCTAAATAATTTTCAGTCCATAGAGAGCCAAATGTGAGCAGAGAGAGCGGTAGGCTCTCTTTGTTTTATCTAGTGGTCAGTTTCTTAAAGACAAAAGGCCAGTAAGAGGATATAATAAAATAGAGTAGGTATTTATTCTAAGAAAAATAAAAAATAGAGAGCAGTTAAAGTATGAAAATTTTAATTGTAGAAGATGAAGAGATGATCCGTGAAGGGATCAGTGACTATTTGACGGATTGTGGTTATGAAACCATTGAGGCTGCAGATGGGCAAGAAGCCTTAGAAAAATTTTCCAGCTATGAAGTAGCCTTGGTTTTACTGGACATCCAGATGCCCAAGCTCAATGGCTTAGAAGTCATAGCGGAGATTCGTAAGACTAGTCAGGCCCCTGTCTTGATGCTGACCGCCTTTCAAGATGAGGAATACAAGATGAGTGCCTTTGCCTCTCTGGCAGATGGCTATCTGGAAAAACCTTTTTCTCTGTCCCTCTTAAAAGTGAGGGTAGACGCGATTTTCAAGCGCTATTATGATACGGGACGAATCTTCTCCTATAAGGATACCAAGGTGGACTTTGAGAGCTACAGTGCCAGCCTAGCAGGTCAAGAAGTGGCTGTTAATGCTAAAGAGTTGGAAATTTTGAACTATCTGGTGAAAAATGAAGGAAGGGCATTGACTCGATCTCAGATAATCGATGCCGTATGGAAAGCGACAGATGAGGTTCCCTTTGACCGTGTCATTGATGTTTATATCAAGGAACTGCGGAAAAAGCTAGACTTGGATTGCATCCTCACTGTGCGCAATGTTGGTTATAAATTGGAGCGAAAATGAAACGAACAGGTTTATTTACAAAGATATTTATCTATACCTTCTCGATATTTAGTGTTCTGGTTATCTGCCTTCATTTGGCTATTTATTTTCTTTTTCCTTCGACTTATCTGAGTCATCGTCAGGAAACCATTGGTCAGAAAGCGACAGCCATTGCCCAGTCCCTAGAAGGTAAGGATAGGCAGAATATCGAGCAAGTCTTAGACTTGTATTCTCAGACTAGTGATATCAAGGGGACCGTCAAGGGCGAGATGACCGAGGACAAGTTAGAAGTAAAGGACAGCCTTCCTCTGGATACAGATCGCCAGACAACCTCTCTTTTTATCGAGGAGCGCGAGGTGAAAACGCAGGACGGTGGTACCATGACTCTCCAGTTTTTAGCGTCCATGGATTTGCAAAAGGAAGCAGAGCAAATCAGTCTCCAGTTTCTTCCCTATACCTTGCTGGCATCCTTTCTGATTTCCCTTTTGGTAGCCTATATCTATGCTCGGACCATTGTTGCCCCGATTTTGGAAATCAAGCGAGTAACTCGTAGAATGATGGAACTGGATGCCCAAGTGCGATTGCACGTGGATTCTAGGGATGAGATTGGTGATCTCAAGGAACAAATCAATAGCCTCTACCAGCATCTTTTGACTGTCATTGCGGACTTGCATGACAAGAATGAAGCTATTCTCCAGCTGGAAAAGATGAAGGTCGAATTCCTACGAGGGGCTTCCCATGAACTGAAAACACCCTTAGCTAGTTTGAAAATCCTGATTGAAAACATGAAAGAAAATATCGGTCGTTATAAGGATAGAGACCGCTATCTGGGAGTAGCCTTAGGAATTGTGGATGAGCTCAATCACCACGTTCTCCAGATACTTTCTCTCTCTTCTGTGCAGGAATTGCGAGATGATAGGGAAATAATAGATCTCCTCCAGATGACGCAAAGTCTAGTTCAAGATTATTCTTTGCTAGCAAAGGAGAGAGAACTTCAGATTGACAATAGTTTGAACCACCAGCAGGCTTATCTAAATCCATCTGTGATGAAATTAATCCTGTCTAATCTCATCAGCAATGCTATCAAGCACTCCATTCCAGGCGGCTTGGTCCGCATCGGAGAGAGAGAAGGGGAACTTTTTATCGAGAATAGCTGTAGTCCTGAAGAACAAGAAAAACTGGCTCAGTCTTTTTCTGATAATGCTAGTCGCAAGGCCAAGGGTTCTGGGATGGGGCTCTTTGTGGTCAAGAGTCTATTGGAACATGAAAAATTACCTTATCGTTTTGAGATGAAGGAGAATCGTTTGACCTTCTTCATAGCTTTTCCAAGAATCGCCTAAGACTAGGGAGAGAAAGGGTTTACATAGATGAAGCTAGAAGAAATTCAATCGAAACTGCGGGAAAAACTAGATTTTTTTGTCAAAAAGTGATAAAATGAACAATGTAAATGGGATGACCCATAAAAATATACAGGAGGCCTGATAAAATGGCAATCGTTTCAGCAGAAAAATTTGTCCAAGCAGCTCGTGACAACGGTTATGCAGTTGGTGGATTTAACACAAACAACCTTGAGTGGACTCAAGCTATCTTGCGCGCAGCAGAAGCTAAAAAAGCTCCAGTTTTGATCCAAACTTCAATGGGTGCTGCTAAATACATGGGTGGTTACAAAGTTGCTCGCAACTTGATCGCTAACCTTGTTGAATCAATGGGTATCACTGTACCAGTAGCTATCCACCTTGACCACGGTCACTACGAAGATGCACTTGAGTGTATCGAAGTTGGTTACACTTCAATCATGTTTGACGGTTCACACCTTCCAGTTGAAGAAAACCTTAAATTGGCTAAAGAAGTTGTTGAAAAAGCACACGCTAAAGGTATCTCAGTAGAAGCTGAAGTTGGTACTATCGGTGGTGAAGAAGACGGAATCATCGGTAAAGGTGAATTGGCTCCAATCGAAGACGCTAAAGCAATGGTTGAAACTGGTATCGACTTCTTGGCAGCTGGTATCGGTAACATCCACGGTCCTTACCCAGCAAACTGGGAAGGTCTTGACCTTGACCACTTGCAAAAATTGACAGAAGCTCTTCCTGGATTCCCAATCGTATTGCACGGTGGATCAGGTATTCCTGATGAGCAAATCCAAGCAGCTATCAAACTTGGTGTTGCCAAAGTTAACGTTAACACTGAATGCCAAATCGCATTCGCTAACGCAACTCGTAAATTCGCTCGTGATTACGAAGCAAACGAAGCAGAATACGACAAGAAAAAACTCTTCGACCCACGTAAATTCTTGGCTGACGGTGTAAAAGCTATCCAAGCATCAGTTGAAGAACGTATCGACGTATTCGGTTCAGAAGGTAAAGCTTAATCTAGCTGAATAATATAGAATAGAAACCTGCCCATTGGGTGGGTTTTTTGGTGTTTTAAGGAGACTATTAAGCCAGAATTTTGGACTAATACTCTTCGAAAATCTCTTCAAACCACGTCAGATTTATCTGCAACCTCAAAGCTGTGCTTTGAGCTACCTGCATCTAGCTTCCTAGTTTGCTCTTTGATTTTCATTGAGTATAAAAATAGCACTTTAAGAGAAAAATTTTCAATTTCATAAATTTTAGGCAAACGCTTGCATTCTAGTTTTTATTGGATTATAATAGGTTGGTATAAAGCCTTTTGTAGTAATAAAATGTAGAAGGTATAGAAAGTAAGGATTTAGAATACTTGTAGTCAAAAACACAATGTTGCTATTCCTTACATAGGGAGATAGATATGGCAATGATAGAAGTGGAACATCTTCAGAAAAATTTTGTGAAGACTGTTAAGGAACCGGGGTTGAAGGGGGCATTACGCTCCTTTATTCATCCTGAAAAACAGACCTTTGAAGCGGTCAAAGATTTGACCTTTGAGGTTCCCAAGGGGCAAATTTTAGGATTTATCGGGGCCAATGGTGCAGGGAAGTCGACAACCATTAAAATGCTGACAGGAATTTTGAAACCGACATCTGGTTTTTGTCGGATTAATGGCAAGATTCCCCAGGACAATCGTCAAGATTATGTCAAAGATATTGGCGTAGTTTTTGGACAACGAACCCAGCTATGGTGGGATTTGGCACTGCAAGAGACCTACACGGTTTTAAAGGAGATTTATGATGTACCAGACTCGCTCTTCCATAAGCGTATGGACTTTTTGAATGAAGTCTTGGATTTGAAGGACTTTATCAAGGATCCCGTGCGGACTCTTTCACTGGGTCAAAGGATGCGGGCGGATATTGCGGCTTCCTTGCTTCACAATCCCAAGGTTCTCTTTTTAGATGAGCCGACCATTGGTTTGGACGTTTCGGTCAAGGATAACATTCGTCGGGCTATTACCCAAATCAATCAAGAGGAAGAGACAACCATTCTCTTGACCACTCACGACCTGAGCGACATTGAGCAGCTCTGTGATCGGATTTTTATGATTGACAAGGGGCAAGAGATTTTTGATGGAACGGTTAGCCAGCTTAAGGATACATTTGGCAAGATGAAGACTCTCTCCTTTGAACTGCTACCAGGTCAAAGTCATCTAGTTTCTCACTATGAAGGCTTTTCGGATATGGCCATTGATAGACAAGGGAATAGTCTCAACATTGAATTCGATAGTTCTCGCTACCAGTCAGCTGATATTATCAAGCAAACCCTGTCTGATTTTGAAATCCGCGACTTGAAGATGATGGATACGGATATTGAAGATATTATCCGCCGCTTCTACCGAAAGGAGCTCTAAGATGGTCAAATTGTGGAGACGTTATAAACCCTTTATCAATGCAGGTGTTCAGGAATTGATTACCTATCGAGTCAACTTTATTCTCTATCGGATCGGCGATGTCATGGGTGCTTTTGTGGCTTTTTATCTCTGGAAGGCTGTCTTTGATTCTTCGCAAGAGTCCTTGATTCAGGGTTTTAGTATGGCAGATATCACCCTCTACATCATTATGAGTTTTGTGACCAATCTTCTGACTAGATCCGATTCGTCCTTTATGATTGGGGAGGAGGTCAAGGATGGCTCTATTATCATGCGCTTGTTGAGACCAGTGCATTTTGCAGCCTCCTATCTTTTCACTGAGCTTGGTTCCAAGTGGTTGATTTTTATCAGCGTTGGACTACCATTTTTAAGTGTCATTGTTTTGATGAAAATCTTATCTGGGCAAGGGATTGTAGAAGTGCTGGGATTAACTGTCCTTTATCTTTTTAGTTTAACGCTGGCCTATCTGATTAACTTTTTCTTTAATATCTGCTTTGGATTTTCTGCCTTCGTGTTTAAAAATCTTTGGGGTTCCAATCTACTCAAGACTTCCATAGTGGCTTTTATGTCTGGAAGTTTGATTCCCTTGGCTTTCTTTCCCAAGGTTGTTTCAGATATTCTGTCCTTCCTGCCTTTTTCATCCTTGATTTACACTCCGGTCATGATTATCGTTGGGAAATACGATGCCAATCAGATTCTTCAGGCGCTCGCTTTGCAGTTTTTCTGGCTCTTAGTGATGGTGGGCTTGTCTCAGTTGATTTGGAAACGAGTCCAGTCCTTTATTACCATTCAAGGAGGTTAGTATGAAAAAATATCAACGCATGCATCTGATTTTTATCAGACAATACATCAAGCAAATCATGGAATACAAGGTGGATTTTGTAGTTGGTGTTCTGGGAGTTTTTCTGACCCAAGGCTTGAACCTCTTGTTTCTCAATGTCATCTTTCAACACATCCCATCCCTAGAAGGTTGGACTTTTCAAGAAATTGCTTTTATCTATGGATTTTCCTTGGTTCCCAAGGGACTGGACCATCTCTTTTTTGACAATCTCTGGGCACTGGGACAACGCTTGGTGCGAAAAGGGGAGTTTGACAAGTATTTGACACGTCCTATCAATCCTCTCTTTCATATTCTAGTTGAGACTTTTCAGATTGATGCCTTGGGAGAACTCTTGGTTGGTGGGATCCTACTAGCGACAACGGTATCTAGCATTGCTTGGACTCTTCCAAAATTCCTACTTTTCCTAGTCTGCATTCCTTTTGCGACCTTGATTTATACTTCCTTGAAGATAGCGACAGCCAGCATCGCTTTTTGGACCAAGCAGTCAGGAGCAATGATTTACATTTTTTATATGTTTAATGATTTTGCCAAGTATCCCATTTCCATTTACAATTCAGTCCTTCGATGGTTGATTAGCTTTATCGTGCCATTTGCCTTTACGGCCTACTATCCTGCCAGCTATTTCTTGCAGGACAAGGATGTAATCTTTAACATCGGAGGTTTGATGTTGATTTCTCTGGTTTTCTTTGTCATTTCCCTTAAACTTTGGGATAGGGGCTTGGATGCCTACGAAAGTGCAGGTTCGTAAATAATAGAATACCAAAGCCTTGTCTCAGGACAGGCTTTTTCTAATAGAGATGAAAAATTCTTGACACCTATTCTTAGAGTGCTATACTGTAAGTGTAATCGCCGATTTAGCTCAGTTGGTAGAGCAAGGCACTCGTAAAGCCTAGGTCACAGGTTTAAACCCTGCAATCGGCAAAGAGAAGAAACTCATTCTACTGGGTTTCTTTTTTATAAATATAAGATGAATAGATAGTATTAGACTATTAGTGCCTATAATTTCACTTGTTGCACCAAAATATATATAAAATTTTGAAAAATTATGATATAATTTATCCTAATAAGTTTACAAAAGAATTTAATAGTAGGGTTTCATCAGGATAACTTTTTAGATTATTTTTTGAACTTTAAGACATTCACATATACTAGAAAAAATCTTGTAAATTTATCTAAGGTAAATGTAAAATATAGTGAAAATAGGAGTAATAACATGACTAAGAAAGATTTTAAAGAGAAAAATGGTCCTAAACAAACTGTTTCAAATGTAGCGAAGGGATCCTCTCCATCGACAATTGTTGGAACGGCTCTCAAAATAAAAGTCTATATTGGTATCGCTCTTAGTCTTTTGGTTGTTGCAATAGTAGCAAGCATCCTTTTCTTATCACCTAATGAAAAGAAAGAATCAACCGAAGCCATCCCTTCGGTTGTAAAAAAAGAGAACAAAAGTCAAGAAACGACAGATAATTCTACATCATCTGAAATCAGGAAGAAGAAAGAGGAGGAAATTCAAAAACTCAAGGAACAGCTAGCTAGTTTAGATAGCAAAGTCGCTGAGTCAGAGAAGTTAGTTGCAAGCTAAAAGAAGAAACTGCTGTGCCAAGATTGGATATCGAGTCATTAAGAAATAACGATTTATCTAGTTTGAAAGGTACTTGGCGTACAGCTTCGGGTAATGAATATGTCATTAATGAGTCTGGGGAAGTACGTTCCTCTTGGCTATCAAATGGTCAAAAATCTGAAGCGATTATTGAACTAGATAATAGTCATTCTCATTTGAAAAATCGAACTTCAGATTCTAGATTTCGAGATGTAGAAACAGTAAGTGCACATGTTAAAAATGAAATTGTTGGAGGCTTTATCGTAGTTGCTGTACCTAGTGGAGTTGTAATGCAAGCTGGTGATGGTGGAAAATTGACAGATAAAAGCAATCATGACGAGGATAGACTGTTTGCAGGACAGCAGTATGAAGCGATGTTGTCGAGACCAGAAGATGTTTACTATCGTGTAAAACCAGATACTAGTAAACTTGAGGGAGAGGAGAAGAATTTAGCTCAACTACAGGCTGAACGCGAAGCAATAAAAACTTCTCTAGAATCTAAGGAAAAGAGAAATACTAACTAGAAAAAACTAGTTTAGAATCTAACTTTCGATTGTTTTAGTTCAGAAATACTGTTGCAATTGCTAGAATGAAGAAGCTCATTAGGGCTTCTTTTCTTTTATCTTAACGCTTCAACCACTTAGACCGAGATTAAGACCAGATAGGCAAAAGAATTTGTTCTTGAAATTGAGCTCTGCTATAATGATTTTTGTAAGGGACGTGAGGATACAACATCAAATAACTCAAGTTCTAAAAAAGAAATTGGAGATAAAAAAATGAAAAAATTATTAGGGATTATATTTTTAGTAGCAGCAGCGACAGTAGTGTATTTTGGTTCTGTTGGATGGCCAAGTTTAAATGTAAACCTCTGGTCATTGATTCCGGTAGGGCTGTTCCTATTTTTCACTCTAGAGAATCTTTTGAAAAAAGACTACAAGGCTAGTCTGATGTGTTTGATTATTGCCTTTATCATCGCAAATGCAATTTTGGATTTGTTGCCAATTTCAAGTGGTTTGGTAATTGGAGCAGGTGTGCTGGCTTGTGTAGGCATTGGTTACCTCTTTCCTGATAAAGAAGGAAAATAGGAATTGATGAAAAAATAGGTAAAGAAAAAAACACTTCAATCACTGTATTTCCGTTTGATTGAGGTGTTTTTGATTTAGTTTTTTATTTCTGAGCCATCAATTCAACAATCATCTCGATATACATGACAAGGGTTACTAAAAATCCTGCACGCCAGAAAAATTTGATGAATTTAGGATAGTAAAAGCTACGTTTTTTCAAAAGGAAGAAAAAAACGAGAATAATGGCTAGGAGTGAGAGGGATAGGCCCAGTCTAGGGAGGAAATTATGGGTAAAGGTTTTAGCTGTAATAAGGTAATATTCAAATACCAAGACTGGAAAAGCCAAATCTGCAAAGTTTCGTCCTAGTTTTTTTAATCTAAAAAGTTTGGTTATGATAATGCAGACGACTAAGGTCAGTATCAATAATAAAATAGATGCTAATTTCATTAAAATCATACCCATATTGTATCATAAAAAATCGCTAATGGAAACGAGAAACAGAGGAATTTATAGGAAAGTCAGGCTTTTGAGATTGTAGATGTTTTTTGTTATAATGAAAGTTATGAAATCTTATAATACCTTGAATGATTATTATCGAAAACTATTTGGAGAAAAGACCTTTAAAGTCCCTATTGATGCGGGGTTTGACTGTCCCAATCGTGATGGGACTGTGGCTCATGGAGGCTGTACTTTTTGTACGGTTTCAGGTTCTGGAGATGCTATCGTAGCACCGGACGCGCCTATCCGTGAGCAATTTTATAAGGAAATTGACTTTATGCACCGTAAGTGGCCAGAGGTCCAGAAGTATCTGGTTTATTTTCAAAATTTTACCAACACCCATGAAAAGGTGGAAGTGATTCGGGAGCGCTATGAGCAGGCTATCAATGAGCCAGGTGTAGTAGGAATCAATATCGGAACGCGCCCAGACTGTCTACCAGACGAAACCATTGAATATTTGGCTGAGTTATCGGAGCGCATGCATGTGACGGTTGAATTGGGCTTGCAGACCACTTATGAAACAACCTCTGACCTGATTAACCGCGCCCACTCCTATGAATTATATGTAGAAACGGTCAAGCGCTTGAGAAAGTATCCAAAAATTGAGATTGTTTCTCATTTGATCAATGGACTTCCTGGTGAAACCCATGAGATGATGATTGAAAATGTCCGCCGCTGTGTCACCGATAATGATATTCAAGGGATTAAACTGCATTTGCTCCATCTTATGACCAATACACGTATGCAACGAGATTATCACGAAGGACGTTTGCAGTTGATGAGCCAGGACGAATATGTTAAGGTCATCTGTGACCAACTGGAAATCATTCCCAAGCATATCGTCATCCATCGAATCACAGGAGATGCACCTAGGGATATGCTGATTGGTCCTATGTGGAGCCTCAATAAATGGGAAGTCCTCAACAGTATTGAGATGGAGATGCGACGTCGTGGAAGCGTTCAAGGATGCAAGGCTGCAAAACAGGAGTTTGAAAATGAAAAGACCACTTGAGATGGCACATGATTTTTTGGCTGAGGTAGTGACAAAAGAGGATATCGTAGTGGATGCGACTATGGGAAATGGTCATGACACCCTTTTTTTAGCCAAGCTAGCTAAGCAAGTCTATGCCTTTGATATTCAGGAGCAAGCCTTGGAAAAGACCAAGGAGCGTTTGGGCCAGGCTGGAATGACAAATGCCCAGTTAATCTTGCAAGGCCATGAGACACTGGACCAGTTTGTGACAGAAGCCAAGGCAGGGATTTTTAATCTGGGATATCTGCCGTCAGCTGATAAGTCTGTCATTACCCGACCTCAGACAACGATTGAAGCCTTAGAAAAGCTGTGTGGCTTACTTGTCAAAGGTGGACGGATTGCTATCATGATCTACTATGGTCATGATGGAGGAGATATTGAGAGGGATGCTGTCTTGGAGTTTGTTAGCCAGTTGAGCCAACAAGATTACACAGCTGTCATTTACCGAACCCTGAATCAAGTTAACAACCCACCATTTTTAGTGATGATTGAAAAATTAGAAAGATATAGACATGGATAAACAATACTTACGTGAAAAGCTGGATGCCATGCGCCAGAATTTTGTTGAATCAACCCACCACGAACGAGCAGTGGGTGTGTTAGACCAAGCGCATATGAGCAAAAAAATGCTTAAAATCAAGAAAAAATTAGTTGCTCTTGAGATGGAACGGTGCCAGAAAAAAATTGAGCACAAGGATTGTTCCAAGATTGACCAAAAAATCAAAGAGCAGAAGGAGATTTTTGAATCTTGTTGTAAAAAAGATTAAGGAGGACGTGCGTGGAATTATTGATTTACCTCATCCTATTTTTACTGGTTTTGATTGTCTCAAGTACAACCAATAAGCTCCTGCCCTTTTTGCCGCTTCCTTTGGTGCAAATTCTTCTGGGAATTGTGATTGGTCTCTTTTTACCCAATACCGACTTTCACCTCAATACGGAGTTGTTTTTGGCCCTGGTTATCGGGCCCTTACTTTTCAGAGAGTCGGAAGAAGCGGACATTACAGCTATTTTAAAACACTGGCGAATCATTGTTTATCTCATATTTCCAGTGATTTTCATCTCGACTCTGAGTTTGGGTGGCTTGGCCCATCTTCTTTGGTTCAGCCTTCCCTTGGCAGCTTGCTTGTCTGTTGGGGCAGCCCTTGGGCCTACGGATTTGGTAGCTTTTGCCTCTCTTTCGGAGCGCTTTAGTTTTCCTAAGCGCGTGTCCAATATCCTTAAGGGTGAAGGACTCTTGAATGATGCATCTGGTTTGGTTGCCTTTCAGGTGGCCTTGACAGCCTGGAAAACTGGAGCCTTTTCCCTTGGGCAAGCTAGTAGTTCGCTCATCTTTTCAATTCTAGGCGGTTTTTTAATTGGCTTTTTAACAGCCATGACCAACCGTTTCCTCCACACCTTCTTGCTAAGTGTGAGAGCAACAGATATTGCTAGCGAGCTTTTATTAGAATTGAGTTTGCCTCTGGTGACTTTCTTCCTAGCAGAAGAAGTCCATGTTTCAGGAATTATTGCTGTTGTGGTTGCTGGCATTTTAAAGGCAAGCCGATTTAAGAAAATTACGCTCCTCGAAGCCCAAGTGGATACGGTGACTGAGACGGTCTGGCATACAGTAAACTTTATGCTGAACGGTTCTGTCTTTGTGATTTTAGGGATGGAGCTGGAAATGATAGCAGAACCTATCTTGGCCAATCCAATCTATAATCCCTTACTTTTATTGCTATCTCTTGTCGCCCTCACCTTTGTCCTCTTTGCTATTCGTTTTGTCATGATTTATGGCTATTATGCCTATAGGACTAGACGTCTCAAGAAGAAGCTAAATAAGTATATGAAGGACATGCTTCTTTTGACCTTCTCAGGTGTCAAGGGAACGGTGTCGATTGCTACGATTCTTCTGATACCAAGTAATCTAGAGCAGGAGTATCCTCTCTTGCTTTTCCTCGTCGCAGGTGTGACGCTTGTAAGTTTTTTAACAGGTCTCTTGGTCTTGCCTCATCTTTCTGATGAACAGGAAGAAAGCAAGGATTATCTCATGCATATCGCCATTTTAAATGAAGTGACGCTAGAGTTGGAAAAAGAGTTGGAAGACACAAAAAATAAACTTCCCCTCTATGCGGCTATTGACAATTATCATGGACGTATTGAAAATCTCATCCTGAGTCAAGAAAATAAGGGGGCTCAAGAAGACTGGGAGGCCTTAAAACTTCTCATCCTCAGTATTGAAAGTGATGGTTTAGAACAGGCTTATGAAGAGGACAAGATGAGTGAGCGTGCCTATCGAGTCTACCAACGTTATTTGAAAAACATGGAACAAGGTATCAATCGCAAGTTTGCGTCACGATTGACCTATTATTTCCTTGTTTCCTTGCGGATTTTACGTTTTCTCCTTCACGAAGTCTTTACTCTTGGCAAGACCTTCCGCAGTTGGAAAAATGAAGAATCACAGAAACTCAGAGCCCTTGACTATGATCAAATTGCAGAGCTCTATCTAGAAAATACAGAGATGATTATCGAAAGTCTGGAGAATCTTAAAGGGGTTTATAAGAGTTCTTTAATCAGCTTCATGCAGGATTCTCGTCTCCGTGAAACAGCTATCATCACCAGTGGTGCCTTTGTCGAACGGGTTATCAATCGTGTCAAACCCAACAATATCGATGAAATGCTGAGAGGCTATTATCTGGAGCGTAAATTGATTTTCGAATACGAAGAAAAACGATTGATTACGACCAAGTATGCCAAGAAATTACGACAAAATGTGAATAACTTAGAGAACTATTCTCTGAAGGAAGCTGCCAATACCCTGCCTTATGATATGATGGAATTGGTAAGAAGAAATTAATCAAGATTGTAAGTGAAGGAGTGTGACATGAAGAAGTGGTGGAAAGAGCTGATAGACAAGCCTTTAGTAAAAGCTTTTTTACATTATTATCAAGCATCAGATAGTGAGTTGACCAGTGTCGCAGTAGCCTACTATTGGTTGATTTCGATTTTCCCCCTGCTTTTGGTGGTGGTCAATATCCTCCCTTATTTTCAGATTCCAGTTTCTAATTTTTTAAAGGTTGTCAATGAATTCTTGCCGGAAAGCATGTATGATGTGGTGGCAAAGATTATTACAGAAGTGCTGACCCAACCGTCAACAGGCTTATTGAGTTTTGCGGTTTTATCAGCCCTCTGGACCTTTTCAAAATCTATGAATTTTCTACAGAAAGCCTTTAATAAAGCTTACGGAGTAGCAAAAAATCGTGGAATGATTTACCATCAGCTTATGAGTTTGTTTGTCAGTTTTGGTTTGCAGATTCTCTTTGCTTTAGCTCTGTTTTTGAGTGTCTTTGGCCGTATGCTCCTCAACCTTGTCAAAAGCTATTGGAAATCGGATAGTCCTCTCTTTGATTATCTGCAAGACCTAACAGGCCCTTTGGTCTATGCCTTGATTTTTGCCATCCTAGTCATGCTCTACTATTTTCTACCCAATGTTAAGGTGCGAAGGATTCGCTCTGTATTGCCAGGTAGTGTCTTTGTCTTGTTGACCCTGGTCTTACTGCTCAATATCTTTTCAGTCTATGTTAACAATTATGTCAATCACCTAGTGGACGTCCGTTTTTTCAGTTCCGTCGTCGTGGTGGTCATGATGTTCTGGTTTATTCTTATCGCTAAGATTTTAATTGTCGGCGCGGTGATCAATGCCAGTGTTCAGAGTTTGAAAGATCCGAGCTTTAGAATAAATTAACTCTTTATCTATTACAAAACGCATATTATCAGGCTTTATAAAACCTTGATAATATGCGCTTTTTTTGATTGTGAAAATTAATAGATAAACATGGCATCACCGAAACTAAAGAAGCGGTAGTGTTCTTGAATGGCATGGTGATAAGCGTCTAAGACTAATTCACGGCCTGCAAATGCAGAAACCAACATAACCAGAGTTGATTTTGGCAGGTGGAAGTTGGTTGAGAAGGCATCCACAACCTTCCATTCATAGCCAGGTTTGATAAAGATATTGGTCCAGCCAGAATCTGCTTGGATTTGCCCATCAAACTTGGAACCAATAGTCTCCAAGGTGCGGATAGAAGTGGTTCCGACAGCGATGACACGGCTTCCATTTTCCTTGACAGATCGAAGAGTGGCAGCCGCTTCCTCAGAAAGTTGGTAGAATTCTGAGTGCATTTCGTGTTCGTCCAGATTGTCAACTGAAACGGGTCTAAAGGTTCCGAGTCCGACATGAAGAGTCAGATAGACTAGATGAACACCCTTAGCTTGGATTTCTGCCAGCAATTCTTTGGTGAAGTGCAATCCAGCAGTTGGTGCAGCAGCAGAGCCACTTTCCTTGGCATAAACAGTTTGATAACGTTCACGGTCATCCAGTTTTTCATGGATATAAGGTGGCAGTGGCATTTCACCCAGACTTTCCAAAACTTCTAGGAAAATTCCTTGGTATTCAAAGCGGACAATGCGGCCCCCGTGAGTCAATTCTTCCGTAACAACAGCTCTGAGACGGCCATCACCAAAGCTAACACGAGTCCCGACCTTGAGGCGTTTGGCAGGTTTAGCCAGAACCTCCCACTCATCGCCACTAATGTTTTTGAGTAGGAGCAGTTCCACATGACCTCCAGTTTCTTCCTTTTGACCATAGAGACGGGCAGGGAGAACGCGGGTATCGTTCATAACGAGGGCATCACCAGGTTCCAGCATATCAATAATAGAGTGGAAGTGTTTATCCTGCATTTCTCCCGTCTCACGGTTGACAACGAGGAGTTTAGAGGCATCCCGTTTTTCGAGAGGCGTTTGGGCAATCAATTCCTCGGGTAAGTGGAAATCAAAATCAGCTGTATTCATATATCTGTTCATTCTTTCTAAGTTCTAATCTTATCCATTATAACATGTTTCAAGTATAGTCGCTCTTTTTTTAGAAATTAAATCGTTTTCACTTGACAAAAATTGGTCTATACCATATAATAAATATAGATTGAAACGGAGGATAAAAAGATGAAAGTTATTAAAGTTGAAAACCAAATCGAAGGTGGAAAAGTTGCTTTTGAGATTTTGAAGGAAAAATTGGCCAACGGCGCTCAAACCCTAGGACTTGCGACAGGAAGTAGCCCACTTGAATTTTACAAGGAAATTGTTGAGAGTGACCTTGATTTTTCAAATCTAACCAGTGTGAACCTTGATGAGTATGTAGGGCTTGATGGAGACAATCCACAGTCTTACCGTTACTTCATGCAAGAAAACTTGTTCAACCAAAAACCATTTAAAGAAAGTTTCTTGCCTCGTGGGGTTAAGGACAATGCTGAAGCTGAAGTTGAACGCTACAACCAAATTTTAGCTGACCATCCAGTTGACCTGCAAATCTTGGGAATCGGTCGCAATGGACATATCGGATTTAATGAACCTGGTACTCCATTTGACAGTCAAACCCACCTTGTAGAGCTTGATAAGTCTACTATTGAAGCAAATGCTCGCTTCTTTGACAAGATTGAGGATGTTCCAACCCAAGCCATTTCAATGGGGATTAAAAATATCTTGGATGCCAAGTCAATCCTTCTCTTTGCTTATGGTGAATCAAAAGCAGAAGCCATTGCCGGAACAGTGTCTGGACCAGTGACTGAGAGTATACCAGCAAGTAGCCTCCAAAATCACCCTGATGTGACTATTATCGCAGATGCTGAAGCGCTTAGCTTACTTGAAAAATAAAAAAGCAACCACTTGCTCTTTGGAGTGAGTGGTTTTTTACTTCAAATGTTCACTATCCTGCTAAAAGAAATTTTTCTGTAAATTCCCGTAACAGTTGTCGATATTTCTCATAAAAAGGTATCCAATAGAAAATTATTAAATGTCTGTAAACTGTGATATAATCGTATTGACTATTTTTTATGATACTATACGATTTTTATTAAGACAGTCGATAGTTGTTGATGCTGGAAACCATGATATAACTGGCAATTCCTGACATGTGAAGAAAGGTTGAAATCCAGCCTGTTATACTTGGTAGAAGCATGGTGAGAGATAGAACGATTAGAAGGATATAAAATAGTTTTAATCCTAAATTGAAATTTTTCCATATACTAAACATACTCATCACCCCACCCGTTACAAAAGCATAGCCAATAGCAGAGATACCCGATGCTTGAATGTCTTGATTCTGTGTTAATAGATGGAATACTATTGAAGATATTACCATAGAAGTAATAAAAACGAAAAATACATATTTTGATCCCCTTTTATACTCCAATAGCCCACCAAAAGGAAGTAACATTAAAGTATTTAAAACTAAATGAAACCATATAAACCATACTGGTGCTTCTTTACTTCCATGTATAAATGTACCACTAAAGTATTGCCAACAATAAATTGGCTTTGAATGAAATGCAAATAAGTCATACATTACACTTCCCCAAAAGGTAGTAAGAATTCCTAGCAATAAACAAATTACAACTAAAATACTGACCACAGGGTAAATTTTTATGATTCTTTTCATGTTATAGACTCACTTCTAAATAATACTAATTTTTGCTAATCAATATGTGCCACTATTATATCATTTCCATCTATAAATGTTAATCAATTTTAACAAGATTAAACAAGATTAAAATTGAAGATAATATAAGTTTATGGCAGTTTTTTCTTGACAATTATTCCTTTTACGTGTAGAATAGAATAGATCTTGAACTTGAAGGGAGTGAAAAAAATGTCTAAAACAGTAGTACGTAAGAATGAATCTCTTGACGACGCACTTCGTCGTTTCAAACGTGCGGTTACTAAAGCTGGTACTCTTCAAGAAACACGCAAACGTGAATTCTATGAAAAACCTTCTGTAAAACGTAAACGTAAATCAGAAGCAGCTCGTAAACGTAAAAAATTCTAATTAGAAATGAAAGGCTAGAGAAATCTAGTCTTTTTCTTTTAAATAAATACTCCAAAGCCTGCAAAAATCTCAAATATCCTCCTACAATTTGATATAATAGAGAGAAGAACTTATTTGAAGGAGGAAATGATGTCGGTTTTAGTAAAAGAAGTGATTGAAAAGCTTAGACTAGACATTGTCTATGGCGAACCAGAATTGCTTGAAAAGGAAATCAATACAGCGGATATTACGCGACCTGGTCTTGAAATGACGGGCTATTTTGACTATTATACGCCTGAGCGAATCCAGCTCTTGGGAATGAAGGAGTGGTCCTATCTCGTTTCGATGTCCTCTCACAACCGTTACCAAGTATTGAAAAAAATGTTTCTACCTGAGACACCTGCGGTCATTGTTGCTCGTGGTTTGGTGGTTCCAGAGGAGATGCTAAAGGCAGCCAGAGAATGTAAGATTGCCATTTTAACCAGCCGTACGGCAACCAGTCGTTTATCTGGGGAGTTATCTAGTTATCTGGATTCACGTTTAGCAGAACGGACCAGTGTGCACGGTGTCTTGATGGATATCTATGGTATGGGTGTCTTGATTCAGGGCGATAGTGGCATAGGTAAGAGTGAGACAGGTCTAGAGCTTGTCAAACGTGGTCACCGTTTGGTAGCTGATGACCGGGTCGATATCTTTGCCAAGGACGAGATTACTCTTTGGGGTGAACCGGCTGAAATTTTGAGACATCTGATTGAAATTCGTGGGGTTGGGATTATCGATGTTATGAGCCTCTACGGTGCGAGTGCCGTCAAGGATTCTTCACAAGTCCAGCTGGCTGTTTACTTGGAAAACTATGATACACATAAGACCTTTGATCGTCTTGGAAACAATGCAGAGGAACTTGAAATTTCTGGCGTATCTATTCCTCGTATTCGTATTCCAGTTAAAACAGGTCGTAATATCTCTGTCGTGATTGAGGCTGCTGCCATGAATTATCGTGCCAAGGAAATGGGCTTTGATGCGACGCGTTTGTTCGAAGAACGCTTGACCAATCTCATTGCTCAAAACGAGGTGCCTAATGCTTGATCCAATTGCTATTCATCTAGGCCCTCTAGCCATTCGTTGGTATGCATTGTGTATTGTGACAGGCTTGATTCTTGCGGTTTATTTGACCATGAAAGAAGCACCTAGAAAGAAGATCATACCAGACGATATTTTAGATTTTATCTTGATAGCCTTTCCCTTGGCTATTTTAGGAGCTCGTCTCTACTATGTTATTTTCCGTTTTGATTACTATAGTCAGAACTTGGGAGAGATTTTTGCCATTTGGAATGGTGGTTTGGCCATTTATGGTGGTTTGATAACTGGTGCCCTTGTGCTCTACATCTTTGCTGATCGTAAACTCATCAATACTTGGGATTTTCTAGACATTGCTGCGCCTAGCGTCATGATTGCCCAAAGTTTGGGGCGCTGGGGTAATTTCTTTAACCAAGAAGCTTATGGTGCAGCGGTGGATAATTTGGATTATCTACCTGGCTTTATCCGCGACCAGATGTATATTGAGGGAAGTTACCGTCAACCGACCTTCCTTTATGAGTCTCTATGGAATCTACTTGGATTTGCTTTGATTTTGATATTCAGACGAAAATGGAAGAGCCTTAGACAAGGTCATATCACTGCTTTCTACTTGATTTGGTATGGTTTCGGTCGTATGGTTATTGAAGGCATGCGAACAGATAGCCTCATGTTCTTTGGTCTTCGAGTGTCTCAATGGCTATCAGTTGTCCTTATCGGACTGGGTATTTTTATCATTCTATATCAAAATCGAAAGAAGGCCCCTTACTATATTTCAGAGGAGGAAAACTAAATGTTAGAAGTTGCATATATTCTTGTTGCCCTAGCTTTGATTGTCTTTTTAGTCTATCTAATCATTACTGTACAAAAGCTTGGACGTGTTATCGATGAAACAGAGAAGACGATTAAAACCTTAACTTCAGATGTGGATGTGACCTTGCATCATACCAATGAATTGCTGTCTAAGGTCAATGTCTTGGCAGATGATATCAATGTCAAAGTAGCAACGATTGATCCACTCTTTAGTGCTGTTGCAGATTTATCTCTATCTGTTTCCGACCTCAATGACCATGCGCGTGTCTTGAGCAAGAAAGCTTCATCAGCTGGTTCAAAAACACTCAAGACTGGTGCAAGTCTGTCAGCTCTACGTGTCGCAAGTAAATTTTTCAAAAAATAAAAAAGGAGAATTCTTATGGGTAAACTATCCTCAATCCTTTTAGGAACCGTTTCAGGTGCAGCTCTTGCCTTGTTTTTAACAAGCGATAAGGGCAAACAAGTTTGCAGTCAGGCTCAAGATTTTCTAGATGATTTGAGAGAAGATCCTGAGTATGCCAAGGAGCAGGTCTGTGAAAAACTAACAGAAGTCAAGGAGCAGGCTACAGATTTTGTTCTTAAAACCAAAGAACAGGTTGAGTCAGGTGAAGTTACTGTGGACAGTGTACTTGCTCAAGCCAAATCATGTGCTCGTCAAGCGACAGAAGCATCAAAAGCTCGATTCAATAATCTCAAGGAGCAATGGCAAGAAAAGGCCGAAACTCTTGATGAATCAGAAGAGATTGTTATTGACATAACAGAAGAATAAACCATCACCATCTCTGGACGGACTGTGTATCTGGGGATGGTGATTTTTTTCTCCTAGCCTGTCTTTGTGGTATAATAATTACTATGCAGAAAAAACCAACGTCAGCCTATGTGCACATCCCATTTTGTACCCAGATTTGTTATTATTGTGATTTTTCGAAAGTTTTTATCAAGAATCAGCCGGTAGATAGTTATTTGGAACATCTGTTAGAAGAGTTTCAATCTTATGATATTCAAAAGTTGCGAACCCTCTATATCGGTGGTGGCACACCGACAGCTTTGTCAGCTTCGCAACTGGAGGTATTATTGAAGGGCTTGACTAAAAACTTGGACCTGTCTGTCTTAGAAGAGTTGACTATTGAGGCTAATCCAGGCGATTTGGATGCAGATAAGATAGCTGTTTTGAAAAACTCGGCTGTCAATCGTGTTTCGCTAGGCGTGCAGACCTTTGATGATAAGATGCTGAAAAAGATTGGGCGCAGTCATTTGGAGAAGGATATTTATGAAAATATCGACCGTCTGAAACTGGCTGTTTTTGACAATATCTCTATTGATTTGATTTATGCACTGCCTGGTCAGACCATGGAGCAGGTCAAAGAAAATGTGGCTAAGGCCATTGGACTTGATATTCCCCATATGAGTTTGTATAGCTTGATTTTGGAAAATCATACGGTCTTTATGAACCGCATGCGACGAGGGAAATTGCCTCTGCCTAAGGAGGAACTGGAAGCTGAGATGTTTGAATATATCATCGCAGAGCTGGAGCGAGCTGGTTTTGAGCATTATGAGATTTCCAATTTCTCAAAGCCCGGTTTTGAAAGTCGGCACAATCTCATGTACTGGGATAATGCTGAGTACTATGGCATCGGTGCTGGAGCATCTGGTTATGTCAATGGAGTGCGCTATAAAAATCATGGCCCCATTCGTCATTACCTCAGTGCGGTTGAGGAAGGCAATGCACGTATCACAGAAGAACACCTGAGTCAAAAGGAGCAAATGGAAGAAGAAATGTTCCTAGGTCTCCGCAAGAAATCAGGAGTCTCCATGGTGCGATTTGAAGAAAAATTTGGACGGTCTTTCGATGGACTTTATGGAGAAATTGTCAGAGACTTGGTTCAACAGGGACTCATGCAAATAGAGGGTGACCGAGTTCGTATGACAAAGAGAGGTCTCTTTTTGGGAGACACCGTAGCAGAACGATTTATTTTGGAGTAGGATGATGGGCTTAACTTATCAAATGAAAATGAAAATTCCTTTTGATATGGCTGATATGAACGGTCATATCAAGCTTCCAGATGTGATTTTACTATCCCTGCAAGTTTCAGGGATGCAGTCGATTGAACTGGGAGTTAGTGATAAGGCCATTTTGGAAAACTATAATCTGGTCTGGATTATCACAGATTATGATATTGAGGTGGCTCGTTTGCCTCGTTTTGCGGAAGAAATCACCATCGAAACGGAAGCACTGAGTTACAATCGACTCTTTTGCTACCGTCGCTTTACCATTTATGATGAAGCAGGAGAGGATCTTATCCACATGATGGCGACCTTTGTTCTCATGGACCGAGATAGTCGAAAAGTCCATGCTGTCGAACCTGAGATTGTAGCTCCTTACCAGTCTGATTTTGATAAAAAGCTTATCCGCGGGCCAAAGTATGAGTCTTTGGAAGGGCCAATCAGCAAGGATTACCATGTTCGTTTTTACGACTTGGATATGAATGGTCATGTTAATAACAGTAAGTATTTGGACTGGATTTTTGAGGTTATGGGAGCGGATTTTTTGACCCAATATATTCCTAAGAAAATCAATCTCAAGTATGTCAAGGAAGTTCGACCAGGTGGGGTGATTACATCGGCTGTTGAACGGACTGGACTGGAAAGTAAACATGAGATTACAAGTGACGGGGCTACCAATGCCCAAGCCATCATCATTTGGCAAGAAATGAAGAAGGATTAGAGAAAAATATGAAATATAAAGGCTATTTAATTGATTTAGACGGAACCATTTATAAGGGGAAAGATCGAATTCCAGCAGGGGAGGCTTTTATCCATGAATTGCAAAAGCGGGACATTCCCTATCTTTTTGTGACCAACAATACAACCCGCACTCCAGAGAGTGTTCAGGAGATGTTGGCTCAGAATTTTAATATCGATACGCCCCTATCGACTGTCTACACAGCGACTTTGGCGACTATCGACTATATGAACGACTTGGGGCTTGAAAAGACGGTATATGTTATCGGAGAATCAGGTCTCAAAGAAGCCATCAAGGCGGCTGGTTATGTGGAAGACAAGGAAAATCCTGCCTATGTGGTAGTAGGTCTGGACTGGCAAGTTGACTATGAAAAATTTGCGACAGCAACTCTTGCTATTCAAAAAGGCGCTCACTTTATCGGAACCAATCCTGACCTCAACATCCCGACAGAACGAGGGCTTTTGCCGGGGGCTGGTTCGCTGATTACCCTGCTTGAAGTAGCAACACGAGTGAAGCCTGTTTATATTGGGAAACCAAATGCCATCATTATGGACAAGGCGGTTGAGCACTTAGGTTTGGAACGTGAAGAATTAATCATGGTTGGGGACAATTACCTGACTGATATCCGAGCTGGGATTGACAATGGTATTCCAACGCTCTTGGTGACGACAGGTTTTACCAAGGCAGAAGAAGTAGCAGACCTACCAATCGCACCGACTCATGTAGTTTCTAGCCTTGCGGAGTGGGATTTTGATGAAAACTAAACGGATCTTTTGGAGCTCTATGCTCTTTCTCCTCTCCCTCTCAATCCTTCTGACCATCTATCTGGCTTGGATTTTCTATCCGCTGGAAATTCAGTGGCTGAACTTAACGGATCGAGTCTATCTAAAACCAGAAACCATTCAATACAATTTTCATATCTTGATGAATTACCTGACCAATCCTTTTAGTCAGGTCCTAGAGATGCCAGATTTTCGTTCGTCAGCAGCTGGTCTGCACCATTTCGCAGTGGTAAAGAATCTCTTTCATTTGGTTCAGCTAGTAGCTCTAGTGACACTGCCAAGTTTTTACGTCTTTGTCAAAGGGATTGTGAAAAAGGGCTTCTTGTCTCTATTTAGTAAAGGGCTTTTGACTCTAGTAGTCTTGCCTGTGCTGATTGGTCTTGGGGGAGTTTTGATTGGTTTTGACCAATTCTTTACTCTTTTCCATCAAATTCTCTTTGTGGGAGATGATACCTGGCTTTTTGATCCAGCCAAGGATCCTGTTATTCTGATTTTGCCAGAGACCTTTTTTCTTCATGCCTTCCTCCTCTTTTTTGCCCTCTATGAAAGCTTCTTTGGCTTTTTGTACCTGAAAAGTCTTAGGAAATAATACTAAAGATGTTCTTATTTTGAGTAAATAAGTTAGGTATGTGATTCGAAACTATTGTCAAGAGTGAATTAACTAAATCTACCTTACCTCAATCGTTCGCAAACAGTCTATTTTTCTTGAAAAAAATAGGCTTTTTTTTCTAAAAATCTCTAGTCAAGCGCTTTATTTTTTTGTATAATAGAATTAGCAAAGTATAGATAAGAAGAGAAAAGCATGATTACACTATTTCTATCACCGAGCTGTACTTCATGTCGTAAGGCTAAGGCCTGGTTAGAAAAACATAAGGTGCCCTTTGAGGAACACAATATTATGACCAGTCCTTTAACAAGAAAAGAATTACAACACATCCTTTCCTTGACCGAAAATGGTACTGATGACATCATTTCAACTCGTTCAAAAATTTTTCAAAAATTGAATATTGATGTAGAGAGTATCTCGGTATCGGAATTGCTTCATTTGATTGAGCAGTATCCTAGTCTTTTGCGTCGTCCCATTATTATTGATGCCAAACGTATGCAAATCGGTTTTAATGAAGATGAGATTCGTGCTTTTCTCCCTCGTAGTTACCGTAAGCAAGAACTAAAAGAAGCAAGAATGAGAGCTGGTATTAGTTAATGAACAAACAGTATAGTTACCCACTAGATTTGTCGTGGAGCACTGAAGAACTTGCTTCAGTGCTTTCTTTTTTTAATGATGTTGAAGCTGCCTATGAGGGCAAGGTAGAGGCTAAAAAGTTACTGGACTCCTATAAGGGATTCAAAGCGGTCGTGCCAAGCAAGAGTGAAGAGAAACGTTTGGGACGAGAATTTGAAACAGTGAGTGGCTATTCGCTTTACCGAGCAGTTCAGGCTGCCAAAGAAAAAGGGGAAGGAAAGATTTCTCTTGGAAAGTAAATTTGAATTTGCTAAAGAGCTTGTTAAGAAGGCGGGCCAGTACATCCTTGACCATATGCAGGAAGATTTGTGTGTTGAAACCAAGTCCTCTCCAACAGATTTGGTGACCAGACTGGACAAGGAAGTTCAGGAGCTATTGGTTGGTGAGATTTTGTCTCGTTATCCTGAAGATAAGATTTGTGCTGAAGAAGGTTGTCTGCGAGCCTCGGTTCAAGAGGGCAAGGTTTGGGTCATTGATCCCATTGATGGTACCAATAACTTTGTAGCCCAGCAGGAAGATTTTGCTGTCATGATGGCTTATTTTGAGAATGGTCAAGGGCAATTTGGTCTGATTTATGATGTGGTCAAAGGGGATTGTTATCACGGTGGCGGAGCCTTTCCAGTTTGTCTAAATGATAAGCCCCTAGCTCCTTTTAAAACTAAACCACTTGGAGATTTTCTTATTGCAGGGAATAGTGGCATGCTGGAAACCAATGAATGGGGCTTGGCTGATTTGGGTCGAGCGGTCCTCGGTGTTCGTGTCTATGGGAGTGCGGCCATTAGTTTTGCCAAGATTTTGTCAGGACGTTTGTTGACCTATGTTACTTATCTGCAACCATGGGATTATGCTGCTGCTAGTATTTTAGGGGAAAGTCTGGGCTATCGGATTGTGACTCTTTCTGGTGAAACTCCTAATTTTCAAACCAGACAGCCGGTCATGATGCTACCTCTTGAGATGCAGGAGGAAATTCAGTCCTATATTTACGAAAGGAAAAGAACTTAAATGCAATTTCCAGAAGGATTTGTTGAAAAATATGAAGAGATACTAGGAGATGAGGCAAGAGATTTTCTTGCCTCTTTTGAGGAGGAAGCGGTTTCGGCCTTTCGGGTCAATCCTTTAAAAGAAGCGCCAGTTTCCTTTTCTGATCCCATTCCTCAAACCCCTTGGGGACATTATGGGAAGGTTTCAGGGAAATCGCCTGAGCATGCTACTGGTTTGGTTTATTCGCAAGAACCTGCTGCTCAGATGGTTGCTCAGGTAGCCCAACCCAGTCCTGGAATGAAGGTCTTGGATCTGGCTGCTGCTCCAGGTGGTAAATCAACTCAGCTTGCAGCCTATCTAGCAGGGGAAGGGCTCCTTGTTTCCAATGAAATTTCAAGCAAACGGGCTAAGATTTTAGTAGAAAACATGGAGCGCTTTGGAGCGACAAATGTCGTGGTGACCAATGAATCTGCTGACCGCTTGGTCAAGGTCTTTAAAGGCTATTTTGACTTAATCGTTCTTGATGCCCCTTGCTCGGGGGAAGGAATGTTCCGTAAGCAGCCAGATGCTATGGACTATTGGAGCCTCGCTTATCCGAGTCAATGTGCTAGTTTGCAAAGAGAAATTCTGTCAGATGCAGTGACCATGTTAGCTGAGGGTGGTCGTCTGGTTTATTCGACTTGTACCTGGGCACCTGAGGAAAACGAAGAGATTGTCAATTGGCTGCTGGAAGAGTATGATTTTGACTTGTTGCCAGTTGAACATATCAATGGAATGGTAGCTGGAATTGACCTGCCAGAAGTGGCTCGGATGTACCCTCATCATTTTAAGGGAGAGGGACAATTTGTAGCCCATTTACAGTTTAAGGGTGAAAATCCTGCCCCTAAATTTAAGGTAAGCAAGAGCAACCTCAGCCGAGAACAAGTTACTTTGTGGCAGGAATTTGCACAAAAACACTTGAAAATCAATCTAAGGGGAATCTTGCAGACTTTTGGGGACCAACTCTATCTCTTGCCAGAACTCTTGCCAGATTTAGGAAAACTCAAGATTGCTCGGAATGGACTGCATCTAGGGACTTTTAAGAAGAAACGCTTTGAGCCTAGTTTTGCTCTTGGTCTAGCCTTGAAACCGAGTCAGGTCAAGCAGTCGGTTGGACTTGACCAAGAAGGGTTTGTAAAGTATGTTGCTGGCGAAACCGTTCAGCTGGCAGAAAGTCTGCCAAATGGTTGGTACCAAGTTTTAGTTCAAGGAAATGGGTTGGGTTTTGGAAAGGTAACTGGAAATGTTTTGAAAAATTATTTTCCAAAAGGCCTCAGATTCAAGTGAAAATGCTAGTCAAAGTAGCTTGTCTATGTTATAGTGGAAGTATGGATTTTTTTCAAATTGTCTTTCATTTTAAGTCAAAATTGGTGGGCAAGGTAACTGAGCAAATTTCTAGTAAAATTAAGCTATCAACTTCAGTTGGCTTCCAATTTTCAAAAGAAAAACATAAATAAATAGTTGAAAAAATTCACAGCATTCACCATTATTTTCAAGGAGAAAAACAGTGAAAAAAAGGAAAAAACTCGCTCTATCCCTTGCGGCTCTTTTGCTAGCAGGTTCTTTGGCGGGATGTGCTAGCTGGATTGATCGTGGAGAATCCATGACGGCTGTTGGCTCAACGGCTCTTCAGCCCTTGGTTGAAGCAGCAGCAGATGAATTTGGCTCTATGAACGTTGGAAAAACAGTCAACATCCAAGGTGGAGGATCTGGTACAGGTCTGTCTCAGGTTCAGTCTGGAGCCGTTGATGTAGGAAATTCAGACGTATTTGCCGAGGAAAAAGACGGTATCAACGCCTCCGCTCTAGTGGACCACAAGGTTGCCGTAGCGGGCTTGGCAGTCATTGTAAATAAGGAAGTTGACGTTGAAAATCTGACAACTGAACAACTCCGTAGCATCTTCACAGGTCAAGTGACCAACTGGAAAGAAGTCGGTGGGAAAGACCTAGCCATTTCCATTATCAACCGCGCGGCAAGTTCTGGTTCGCGTGCAACCTTTGATAGTGTTGTCATGGATGGTCAATCTGCCGTGCAGAGTCAAGAACAGGATTCAAATGGGATGGTCAAAAACATTGTTTCCCAGACACCAGGAGCCATTTCTTACCTAGCCTTTGCCTATGTGGATGACTCGGTTAAACGCATGAAGTTGAATGGCTATGAGCCGATTGCAGAAAATGTTACAAGCAATAACTGGCCTTTGTGGTCTTATGAACACATGTACACCCTAGGTCAACCAAATGAATTGGTGGCAGAATTCCTCAACTTTGTTCTCTCAGATGAAGCGCAAAGCGGAATTGTTAAGGGAATGGGCTATATTTCTGTTAAGGAAATGAAGGTTGAAAAAGATGCTGTAGGAACGGTGACAGCACTAGAAGGGAGTCAATAATGAATCAAGAAGAATTAGCTAAAAAATTACTTTCTCCCTCAAAGAACTATCGTCTAGAGAAATTAGGAAAAGGCTTGACCTTTGCCTGCCTGTCTTTGATTGTCATCATTGTGGCCATGATTTTGATTTTCGTAGCCCAAAAAGGCTTGTCGACCTTCTTTGTCAATGGGGTCAACATCTTTGATTTTCTCTTTGGACAAACTTGGAATCCTTCAGGTAAACAATTTGGTGCCCTTCCCATGATTTTGGGTTCCTTTATTGTCACAATCCTATCAGCCCTTATCGCAACTCCTTTTGCCATTGGTGCAGCTGTCTTTATGACCGAGGTCTCACCAAAAGGTGCTAGAATCTTGCAACCAGCCATTGAATTGCTAGTCGGAATTCCTTCAGTAGTGTATGGATTTATAGGTTTGCAGGTCGTAGTTCCTTTTGTCCGTAGTATCTTTGGTGGAACTGGTTTTGGGATTCTGTCAGGGATTTTCGTACTCTTTGTCATGATTTTACCGACGGTAACCTTTATGACAACAGATAGCTTGCGTGCGGTGCCTCGTCACTACCGCGAAGCAAGTTTGGCTATGGGAGCCACCCGCTGGCAAACCATCTGGCGCGTGACCTTGAAGGCAGCGCGTTCAGGGATTTTCACAGCAGTGGTCTTTGGGATGGCGCGTGCCTTTGGTGAGGCTTTGGCCATTCAGATGGTCGTCGGAAACTCAGCCGTTGTCCCAACTTCATTGACAACACCTGCTGCGACCTTGACTTCTGTGTTGACCATGGGTATTGGAAATACCGTCATGGGTACAGTTGATAATAATGTTCTCTGGTCACTGGCCTTAGTCTTGCTTTTGATGAGTTTGGCCTTCAACAGTGTGATTAAATTGATTACGAAAGAAAGAGGAAAGAAAAACTATGCACGCTAAGAAATTAGATAAAATTGCAACAGCTGTCCTCTACTCGATTGCAGGAATTATCGTTGCCATCCTGGCATCCTTGATTCTTTATATCTTGGTTCGTGGTTTGCCCCACATCTCTTGGTCTTTCTTGACTGGCAAATCCTCTTCTTACCAAGCAGGCGGAGGGATTGGAATTCAGCTCTATAATTCCTTCTTCCTTCTGGTTATTACCTTGATTATCTCTGTGCCTTTGTCTATGGGAGCTGGGATTTTCCTAGCTGAATACGCCAAAAAAGGTCCTGTGACCAATTTTGTCAGAACCTGTATTGAAATCTTGTCTTCACTGCCATCAGTGGTTGTAGGTCTCTTTGGTTACTTGATCTTTGTAGTTCAGTTTGAGTATGGATTTTCAATTATTTCAGGCGCCTTGGCCTTGACGGTCTTTAACCTTCCTCAGATGACTCGAAATGTTGAGGACAGCTTAAAACACGTTCACCATACGCAACGTGAGGCTGGTCTGGCTCTTGGGATTTCTCGTTGGGAGACAGTTGTCCATGTGGTCATTCCAGAAGCCCTTCCAGGCATCGTAACGGGGGTTGTCTTGGCCTCTGGTCGTATCTTTGGTGAGGCTGCGGCTCTTATCTATACAGCAGGACAATCCGCTCCAGCTCTAGACTGGTCTAACTGGAATATTCTCAGTGTGACCAGCCCAATCTCTATCTTCCGTCAAGCAGAAACCTTGGCTGTCCACATCTGGAAAGTTAATAGTGAAGGAACCATTCCTGATGGAACTATCGTATCAGCAGGTTCTGCAGCTGTGCTCCTCATCTTTATCCTCATCTTTAACTTTGGAGCCCGTAAACTCGGAAGTTACCTACATAAGAAATTAACCGCTGCCTAAAGGAGAAGCCATGTCAAAATATAATTGGGATGAAAAGCATATCATCACCTTTCCTGAAGAGAAAGTGGCCCTCTCTACTAAGGATTTACATGTTTACTACGGTAAAAATGAATCCATCAAGGGCATCGATATGCAATTTGAAAAAAATAAAATTACTGCCTTAATTGGCCCTTCTGGTTCAGGAAAATCAACCTACCTCCGCAGTCTCAATCGGATGAATGATACCATTGATATTGCCAAGGTCACAGGTCAAATTCTCTACCAAGGGATTGACGTCAACCGTCCAGAAATCAATGTCTATGAGATGCGTAAGCACATTGGAATGGTCTTCCAACGCCCAAATCCCTTTGCCAAGTCTATCTACCGCAATATCACTTTTGCCCATGAACGTGCAGGAGTTAAGGACAAGCAAGTTTTGGATGAAATTGTGGAAACTTCTCTTCGTCAGGCTGCCCTTTGGGACCAGGTCAAAGACGATTTGCACAAGTCAGCCTTGACCCTATCAGGTGGTCAGCAGCAACGTCTCTGTATCGCTCGTGCTATCTCGGTTAAACCAGATATTCTCTTGATGGATGAGCCGGCGTCAGCTTTGGATCCGATTGCGACAGCCCAGCTGGAAGAAACTATGCTGGAATTAAAGAAGGACTTTACCATCATCATCGTGACCCACAGTATGCAGCAGGCTGCGCGTGCTAGTGACTACACAGGATTTTTCTACTTGGGTGACTTGATAGAGTATGATAAGACCTCTAATATTTTCCAAAATGCCAAACTACAGTCAACCAATGACTACGTAACAGGACACTTTGGATAGAAAGGAAACAGTATGAAAGAAGCGATTTTACAGGTGTCAGACCTGTCCGTTTACTACAATCAAAAGAAGGCCTTGAATAGTGTTTCCCTATCTTTCCAACCTAAGGAAATTACAGCCTTGATCGGTCCATCTGGATCAGGGAAATCAACCCTCCTAAAGGCTATCAACCGCATGGGTGATCTCAATCCAGAGGTAACCACAACTGGTTCAGTAGTTTATAATGGTCACAACATCTACAGCCCACGTACAGATACAGTTGAATTGCGGAAGGAAATCGGTATGGTCTTTCAACAACCGAACCCTTTCCCTATGTCTATCTACGAAAATGTTGTTTACGGGCTTCGTATCAATGGAGTTAAGGATAAGCAGGTTCTGGATGAAGCAGTAGAAAAAGCCTTGCAACGAGCTTCTATCTGGGATGAGGTCAAGGATCGCCTGCATGATTCAGCTATCGGGCTTTCAGGTGGACAACAACAACGTGTCTGTGTTGCTCGTGTCTTGGCAACCAGTCCTAAAATCATTCTCTTGGATGAACCGACTTCAGCTCTGGACCCTATCTCGGCTGGTAAGATTGAGGAAACCTTGTATGGTTTAAAAGATAAATACACCATGCTCTTGGTTACGCGTTCCATGCAACAAGCCTCTCGTATTTCTGACAAGACAGGATTTTTCCTAGATGGAGATCTGATCGAGTTTAACGATACCAAGAAGATGTTCCTCAACCCACAACACAAGGAAACAGAAGATTATATTTCAGGAAAATTTGGATAAGGAGATAAATGATGTTACGTTCTCAATTTGAGGAAGATTTAGAGAAATTGCACAACCAGTTCTATGCTATGGGACAAGAAGTGCTATCCCAAATCAATCGGACAGTGCGTGCCTTTGTTACGCATGACCGTGATTTGGCCAAGGAAGTTATCGAAGATGATGCAGAAGTAAACGAATACGAAGTGAAATTGGAGAAGAAATCATTTGAAATGATTGCCCTTCAACAACCGGTTTCTCAGGACTTGCGTACTGTTCTAACAGTCTTGAAGGCTGTATCAGACTTGGAACGTATGGGGGACCATGCTGTTTCCATTGCAAGAGCAGCCATTCGTATGAAGGGGGAGCAACGTATCCCAGCTGTTGAAGAAGAAATCAAGAGAATGGGTCGCGATGTCAAGAACTTCGTTGAAGCAGCCCTAGAACTCTATCTGAATGGTTCAGTAGGCCAGGCCTATGAAGTAGCAGCAATGGATGAAAAAATCAACCATTACTTTGATAGTATTCGTGACTTGGCTACAGAAGAAATCAAAAAAAATCCTGATGCCATTGTTACAGGTCGTGATTACTTCCAAGTGATTGCCTTCTTGGAACGTATTGGAGACTATGCCAAAAATATCTGTGAATGGGTTGTTTACTTTGAAACAGGTAAGATTGTCGAACTATAAAGTATTCAAAGGATAAAATTATTGTGAAAGCTTACTTTTTAATACAGTAAGCTTTCATTGTATAGATAGTTTACTTTGTCAGAGGTGAATAATGAACTACATACAGAATATCAGAAAAAAAGTTGGAAAAGATAAAATTATTTTAAATTTTACCTGTGGAATATTAAGTCAATCAGGAAAAATTTTATTACAAAAACGAGCAGATAAAGGAACGTGGGGATTACCAGGTGGTGCTCTTGAATTAGGAGAATCGGCTTTAGAAGCTTTAGTGCGAGAGTTTTATGAAGAAACAGGAGTCGAAGTGAGGGTGGAAAAACTCTTAAATGTTTATACAAAATATTCAGACAGTTATCCGAATGGTGATGAGGCTCAAGTTCTTACAATCTTGTATTTAGTTTCATCTGAAACTTCTATCTCTACAAATTTTTTTACAAGTGATGAAACTTTAGAATTAGGATTTTTTGATCATAGTGACATACAAAATATTGCAATTGTAAACCAGCAGCATCAAGATATGATAAATGATTTTTTTGAAAATAAGTTCCCAATAGATAGATAAACTAACCACTGTATTTCTATTTTTTAGTAAATATATTTTATGAAAATGTAAGAAAAATACTTGACAAGCAACTTGGATAGCGTTATAATTATACAAAATTAACAGAGAGGTTGTTTATTTATGAAATCAAAAAAATGGATATTTGTTTTATGTAGTTTTCTTGCAAGTTTCTTCTTAGTAGCTTGCCAGTCGGGTTCTAATGGTTCTCAGTCAGCTGTTGAGGCCATTAAGCAAAAGGGGAAATTAGTTGTGGCGACCAGTCCTGACTATGCACCTTTTGAATTTCAGTCTTTAGTTGACGGAAAAAATCAGGTAGTCGGTGCGGATATTGATATGGCCCAAGCTATCGCTGATGAACTTGGGGTGAAGTTGGAAATTTCAAGCATGAGTTTTGACAATGTCTTGACCAGTCTTCAAACTGGTAAGGCTGACCTAGCAGTTGCGGGAATTAGCGCTACTGACGAGAGAAAAGAAGTCTTTGATTTTTCAATCCCTTACTATGAAAACAAGATTAGTTTCTTAGTTCGTAAGGCTGATGTAGAAAAATACAAGGATTTAACTAGCCTTGAAAGTGCTAATATTGCAGCCCAAAAAGGGACTGTTCCAGAGTCTATGGTCAAGGAACAATTGCCAAAAGCTCAGCTGACTTCCCTAACTAATATGGGTGAAGCAGTTAATGAATTGCAGGCTGGAAAAGTTGATGCTGTTCACATGGATGAGCCTGTTGCCCTTAGCTATGCTGCTAAAAACGCCGACTTAGCTGTCGCAACTGTCAGCTTGAAGATGAAGGACGGCGAAGCTAATGCAGTTGCCCTTAGAAAAAATAGTGCTGATTTGAAAGAAGTGGTGGACAAGGTCATCCAAAAACTCAAGGATGACGGTACCTACCAAAAATATCTTGAAAAAGCGGCAACCTTAACAGAAGTTGAAGAATAAGAAAAAGCAGAGTTGGAGATCATTCCAATTCTGCTTTTAAATAGTTTAAAACATTTTCTAGGTTCTCTAAGGACACCTTGGCAAATTGATAAGGGCAGGTATCCAAGTAAGCTTTCTCAAAGAAGTCCAATTTCAGTTGACTGTGTTTGAGGCTGGCGATTTTAGGATACCGTCTCAGGTCTAGCAATAAACCATCGTGTAGGGGAAAATGAGGAAGGGGACAAGGTGTTTTAGCTAGTTTTTCCTCGATTTGTTTTTGGTAAGCTTCCTGATTGGATAAGCGAGCTAGCCGATTTTTCTCAAATAATTGACTGTCAATATAGAGTGACAGGGCCTTTTGCATGATGAGGTTGCTATCGTAATCTAGGATATTTTTGTAGGCCACAAAGGCTTCCTTGATAGCATTTGGAAGGATGAGTGCCGTTATCCGCAGGGCTGGAAAGAGGCTGGTTGAGAAGGACTTGATATAAATGACCAGCTCCTCTGTATCCAGATAGTGGAAGGTCTGGCCCTTTTTAGAGTCCAAATCCCCCAGATAGTCGTCCTCTACGATATAGACCCCATACTTGGCAGCTAAGTCAAGAATAGCCCGTTTGTCCTGCTCAGAATAGGAATGCCCCAGAGGATAGTGAAAACGAGGAATGGTATAGAAAAACTTGATCTTTCCTGTCTTGAAATGGCTTTCCAGTTCCTCCAAGTCAATTCCATCAATGCCTCGTTCAATCGTTTGATAGTCCAATCCCTGAGCAATCAAGAGGCGATTCATTCGATGGTAGGTCGGCTGTTCCACCAAGATTTCCTTGGCTTGGCTAGGAAAGGATATTTGAGAAAGGATAAAAAGGGCTTGTTGAGTTCCAGAAGTCAGTACCAGTTGATCAGCCTTGCAGTAGAGAGCTTGGTCAAAGAGGAGTTTATGAATGGATTGCCTTAAGTCTTCTAATCCTTCTTGGTTGTCATAGTAGTTGAAGAGGTAGTTTTCCCGTCCAATCAGGGTTTCATTGACACAGAGTCGGAAATCGTCATAGGCACTGGCATGTTCGTCGGTAACCTCAATTTCTAGGTCCTGGTGTTGCCCTTGTTCTAGGACATAGTAGCCACTCTGGGGCTTGGCATAGAGGTATTGTTCGTGCCGTAATTCCAGTAGGGCTCTCTGAATAGTGTCCTTGCTACAGTGAAAGTCAAGGCTCAGTTGACGAATAGAAGGCAGGCGACTTCCCGTTGGAAAGCGTCCAGACTCGATACCGTTTTTCAGATAAGATACGACCTCTTGGTACTTGCTTTGTTTCTTCATTCCAGACCTCCCTTGATTTTGTTACATTGTACCCTTTTTTTTCCTTCTTGGCAATGTCTAGGGTGTTTCTCTCGTTCACATCTAGGGGCAAATGTGGTATACTTAGGAGTAACATTTATAGAATAACAGACAAGAAAGTGAATGGATAAGAACGTGCAGGAACCAGTGAAATTATTTCAATACAATACCCTTGGAGCCTTGATGGCTGGCCTTTATGGTGGGACTATGACAGTAGGAGAATTGCTAGAGCATGGTGACCTTGGTTTGGGAACCTTGGATTCCATTGATGGAGAATTGATTGTCTTGGATGGCAAGGCTTATCAGGCCAAAGGATCAGGCGACCAGCCAGAGATTGTGGAGGTGTCACCAGATGCCCTTATTCCTTATGCAGCAGTAGTACCGCATCAGGCAGAGGTTATTTTCCGACAGCGCTTTGAGATGACGGACAAGGAATTGGAGGAGCGAATTGAGTCTTATTATGACGGGGAAAATCTTTTCCGCTCTATCAAGATTCGTGGGGAATTTTCACATATGCATGTGCGCATGATTCCCAAGTCAACACCAGAGACCAAGTTTGCTGATGTTGCAACCCATCAACCTGAATATCGTCGTGACAATGTCGCAGGAACCATCGTTGGTTTCTGGACGCCAGAGATTTTTCATGGAGTTAGTGTGGCAGGCTACCATCTGCACTTCATCTCAGATGACTTGACCTTCGGTGGGCATGTCATGGATTTTGTCATAAAAGAAGGAATCATCGAAGTGGGGGCAGTTGACCAATTAGACCAACGTTTCCCAGTTCAAGACCGCCAATACTTGTTTGCCAAGTTCAATGTTGATGAGATGAAAAAAGATATTGAAAAGGCAGAATAGGAGAAGAAAATGAACATTCATATCATTATTACCATTGTGTTTTTGCTGACTTTTCTAATAGGGAGCATTTGGTATGCCAAAAAGAAGTACCAGATTAATTTAGCTGTTTTGGGCTTGGGGGCTGTAGCCTTCTTTGTCTCTTCACAGATTTTGGAAAAACTGGTGCATATCTTCGTTTTACATCCTCAAAAAGACGGTAGTATTGCCCTCTTGCAAGACCATCCGCTTGTCTATATCATCTATGGTTTAGCCATGGCAGCATTTTTTGAGGAAACTGCTCGTCTTATTTTCTTCAAATGGTTGGAGAAAAAGAGAAGTTTGGAAAAGGCAGATGCCTTGGCTTATGGATTGGGGCATGGTGGCTTGGAGTTGATTTTCCTAGGTCTTACTAGTTTGATTAATCTCTACATCGTTCTCTCAGCAGTTCAAACTCAGAATCCACAGGTCATGCAATTGCTGTCTGAAAATATGTTGAAAACTATTCAGTCGCTATCAGTCTGGCAGATTTATTTGCTTGGTTTTGAGAGAATCTTGGCGCTAGGTTTCCAATTACTCTTGACTGTTTGGGTTTACCAAGCTGTTCGCCAGAAAAAATGGATTTATCTCCTAGCGGCCTATGGACTACATGCCTTCTTTGACCTGACACCATCTCTTGCCCAAGTTGGCTGGTTGACCAATCCAGTCTTGGTTGAAATTGTCCTAGCACTTGAACTTGTTCTGGTTGCCTATGGAACTAAGGCAATCTTTTGCAAAAAATCATAAGAAAAAGGGGGGAACCTCTTTTTCTTATGCAAAAACCAAACGAGATTTTTTTTAGGGTCGTCAAATGGTCTTAAAAATGGTATAATGGAATGAATTTTGTAAAAGGAAGAGTGTCATGTCAGTAAAAGAAAAAATGCTTGAAATCTTAGAAGGGATTGATATCCGTTTCAAGGAACCCTTGCATAGCTATAGTTATACAAAAGTAGGTGGAGAGGCCGATTATTTGGTCTTTCCACGAAATCGTTTTGAGTTGGCTCGCGTTGTCAAATTTGCCAATCAAGAAAATATCCCTTGGATGGTTCTTGGGAATGCCAGCAACATCATCGTTCGTGATGGTGGGATTCGTGGATTTGTTATCTTGTGTGACAAGCTTAATAATGTTTCCGTTGATGGCTATACCATTGAAGCTGAAGCTGGTGCTAACTTGATTGAAACAACTCGCATTGCCCTTCGTCACAGTTTGACTGGCTTTGAGTTTGCTTGCGGCATTCCTGGAAGCGTTGGCGGTGCTGTCTTTATGAATGCGGGTGCCTATGGTGGCGAGATTGCCCATATCTTGCAGTCTTGTAAGGTTTTGACCAAGGACGGAGAAATCGAGACCCTGTCTGCCAAAGATTTGGCTTTTGGTTACCGCCAATCAGCCATTCAAGAATCTGGTGCAGTTGTCTTGTCAGCTAAATTTGCCCTTGCTCCAGGAAGTCATCAGGTTATCAAGCAAGAAATGGATCGTTTGACGCATCTACGTGAACTCAAGCAACCTTTAGAATATCCATCTTGTGGTTCGGTCTTTAAGCGTCCAGTAGGGCATTTTGCAGGTCAATTAATTTCAGAAGCTGGCTTGAAAGGTTATCGTATCGGTGGTGTTGAAGTCTCAGAAAAACACGCAGGTTTTATGATTAATGTTGCTGACGGAACGGCCAAAGACTACGAGGACTTGATTGAGTCTGTGATTGAAAAAGTCAAGGAACACTCTGGTGTCACTCTTGAGAGAGAAGTCCGTATTTTAGGTGAAAGCATGTAGGAAGCTGTAGTTGAAAAGCTGCTGCTATGTCATGGAAAGGGGGTGAAAGCCTATCGTTAGTGCAGAAGAATGTAGGCAGTTCAATCTCCTACACGAGGTAGTAGCGGCCTGACAGAGCCCTGATCTGTTAATCTATGAAAAAGAAGGAATAAATGACAATTGAAAAAACCAATTATTGAATTCAAAAACGTCTCTAAAGTTTTTGAAGACAGCAACACCAAGGTTCTCAAAGATATCAACTTTGAGTTGGAAGAAGGGAAATTCTACACCCTTCTAGGCGCGTCTGGTTCAGGGAAATCAACTATCCTTAACATTATTGCAGGTTTACTGGATGCGACGACAGGAGATATTTTATTGGACGGTGTCCGTATCAATGACATCCCAACCAACAAGCGAGACGTCCATACGGTCTTCCAATCCTATGCCTTGTTTCCACATATGAATGTGTTTGAAAATGTTGCCTTTCCACTACGCTTGCGCAAGATTGACAAGAAAGAAATCGAGCAACGCGTAGCGGAAGTTCTCAAGATGGTTCAGTTGGAAGGGTACGAAAAACGTTCTATTCGTAAACTTTCTGGAGGACAACGTCAGCGTGTGGCCATTGCCCGCGCCATCATCAACCAACCCCGTGTGGTCTTGCTAGACGAGCCTTTATCAGCGCTGGACTTGAAATTGAGAACAGACATGCAGTATGAACTGCGTGAACTGCAACAACGATTGGGCATTACCTTTGTCTTTGTCACTCACGATCAGGAAGAAGCCCTGGCTATGAGTGACTGGATTTTTGTTATGAACGATGGTGAGATTGTCCAGTCAGGAACACCTGTGGACATCTACGACGAGCCGATTAACCACTTTGTTGCCACCTTTATCGGTGAGTCAAATATCTTGCCAGGAACCATGATTGAGGACTACTTGGTTGAGTTTAACGGCAAACGCTTCGAAGCGGTCGATGGTGGGATGAAGCCAAATGAACCTGTTGAGGTCGTGATTCGTCCAGAGGACTTGCGGATTACCCTTCCTGAAGAAGGCAAGCTCCAAGTTAAGGTCGATACCCAGCTCTTCCGTGGGGTGCACTATGAAATTATCGCCTATGACGAACTTGGAAATGAATGGATAATCCACTCAACCCGTAAGGCCATCGTGGGTGAGGAAATCGGTTTGGACTTTGAGCCAGAAGACATCCATATCATGCGTCTCAACGAAACCGAAGAAGAGTTCGATGCCCGTATCGAAGAATACGTGGAAATTGAAGAGCAAGAAGCAGGTCTGATCAATGCAATCGAGGAGGAAAGAGATGAAGAAAACAAGCTCTAAACTCTTTGTAGTGCCCTACATGCTCTGGATTGCACTCTTTGTCCTGGCACCCTTGGTCTTGATTTTCGGACAATCCTTTTTCAATATCGAAGGCCAGTTTAGTTTAGAAAATTATAAATCCTACTTTGCGTCACAAAACTTGACCTACCTCAAAATGAGCTTTAACTCTGTACTTTATGCAGGAATTGTGACCTTTGTGACCTTGCTTATCAGCTATCCAACAGCCCTCTTTTTGACTCGTCTCAAGCACCGTCAACTCTGGCTCATGCTGATTATTTTACCAACCTGGATCAACCTTCTTCTTAAAGCTTATGCCTTTATCGGAATTTTTGGTCAAAATGGCTCTATTAACCAATTCTTGGAATTTATCGGAATTGGTTCGCAACAGTTGCTCTTTACCGATTTCTCCTTTATCTTTGTCGCAAGCTACATCGAGCTTCCTTTTATGATATTGCCAATCTTCAATGTCTTGGACGATATGGATAACAATCTCATCAATGCCAGCTATGACCTCGGTGCGACCAAGTGGGAGACCTTCCGACATGTCATCTTCCCTCTGTCTATGAATGGTGTGCGAAGTGGAGTTCAGTCGGTCTTTATCCCCAGCTTGAGTCTCTTCATGCTGACCCGTTTGATTGGTGGGAACCGTGTTATTACGCTGGGAACGGCTATTGAACAGAATTTCCTAACCAATGACAACTACGGTATGGGTTCAACCATCGGTGTAATTCTCATCCTGACCATGTTCATCACCATGTGGGTTACCAAGGAAAGGAGAGAACGATGAAAAAATTTGCCAATCTATATCTGGGACTGGTCTTTCTTGTCCTCTACCTGCCAATATTTTACTTGATTGGCTATGCCTTTAATGCAGGCAACGACATGAATAGCTTTACAGGCTTTAGTTTGAGTCATTTTAAAACCATGTTTGGCGATGGTCGCCTTATGTTAATTGTGACTCAGACCTTTTTCTTGGCCTTCCTGTCAGCCTTGATTGCGACCATTATCGGGACTTTTGGTGCCATTTATATTTACCAATCTCGTAAGAAATACCAAGAAGCCTTTCTTTCACTCAATAATATCCTCATGGTTGCGCCTGATGTTATGATTGGTGCCAGCTTCTTGATTCTCTTTACCCAACTCAAGTTTTCACTTGGCTTTTTGACCGTTCTATCTAGTCACGTGGCCTTCTCCATTCCTATCGTGGTCTTGATGGTCTTGCCACGTCTTAAGGAAATGAATGGCGACATGATTCATGCGGCCTATGACCTTGGTGCCAGTCAATTTCAGATGTTCAAGGAAATCATGCTTCCTTACCTGACTCCGTCTATCATTGCAGGTTATTTCATGGCCTTCACCTATTCACTAGATGACTTTGCCGTAACCTTCTTTGTAACGGGAAATGGCTTTTCAACCTTGTCAGTCGAGATTTACTCTCGTGCTCGTAAGGGGATTTCACTAGAAATCAATGCCCTGTCTGCCCTTGTCTTTCTCTTTAGTATTATCCTAGTGGTTGGATATTACTTTATCTCTCGTGAGAAGGAGGAGAAAGCATGAAAAAACTCTATTCATTTTTAGCAGGAATTGTAGCCATTATCCTCGTCTTGTGGGGAATTGCGACTCATCTCGATAGTAAAATCAATAGCCGAGATAGTCAAAAACTGGTTATCTACAACTGGGGGGACTATATCGATCCTGAACTATTGGAGCAATTCACAGAAGAAACAGGCATCCAAGTCCAGTATGAGACCTTTGACTCCAACGAAGCCATGTATACCAAAATCAAGCAGGGTGGAACGACCTACGATATTACCATTCCTAGTGAATACATGATTAACAAGATGAAGGACGAAGACCTCTTGGTACCGCTTGACTATTCAAAACTTGAAGGTCTTGAAAATATCGGACCAGAGTTCCTCAACCAGTCCTTTGACCCAGGCAATAAATTCTCCATCCCTTACTTCTGGGGAACCTTGGGAATTGTCTACAATGAAACCATGGTAGAGGAAGCGCCTGAACATTGGGATGACCTTTGGAAGCCAGAGTATAAGAACTCTATCATGCTCTTTGATGGGGCGCGTGAGGTACTGGGACTAGGACTCAACTCGCTAGACTACAGCCTCAACTCCAAGGACACCCAGCAGTTGGAAGAGACAGTGGACAAGCTCTACAAACTGACTCCAAATATCAAGGCTATTGTGGCGGACGAGATGAAGGGTTACATGATTCAGAATAATGCTGCTATCGGCGTGACCTTCTCTGGTGAAGCTAGCCAAATGCTAGAAAAAAATGAAAATCTACGCTATGTGGTACCGACTGAGGCCAGCAACCTTTGGTTTGACAATATGGTCATTCCCAAAACAGTTAAAAACCAAGACGCAGCCTATGCCTTTATTAACTTTATGTTGAAACCTGAAAATGCTCTCAAAAATGCGGAGTATGTAGGCTATTCAACACCAAACCTACCAGCTAAGGAATTACTCCCAGAGGAGAAGAAAGAAGACAAGGCCTTCTATCCAGATCCTGAAACCATGAAACACCTAGAAGTTTATGAGAAATTTGACCATAAATGGACAGGCAAATACAGCGACCTCTTCCTACAGTTTAAAATGTATCGGAAGTAGGAGTAGAACGTAAGAAAACGAATCAGTTAGAGCTGGTTCGTTTTTTAAAAAATAGAAGGCAATTTTTGTAACTGTATGTTTTTCTATGATAGTTGCTGTGTTTAGTAATATGAAAATTGAGGATAAAAATAGTGATAAGTGAAATAACGGCGCATTTATTTCAAGATTTTTTTATTTGTTGAATTCTATCTCCTTCATTAAAATTGCTTCATTAAAATTTTTAAAATTGACTACTAGCTACATACGCTTTTACCTCCTTTTATGCTATAATATTCTCAATAGAATCTTTAATCTTCAAATAAATATTCCTTATGGAATAATTCCGTTTTATACCGTTTAGAATATTTGAGAGGATACAATGTTTAATAATGATTTTTTTAGAGCTCGTCTTAAGGAACTGAGAAAGATCAAGAAGTTAACTCAGGTACAAATTTCTGAGATGATTGGTGTATAACAAGGTACTTATTTTCGTTGGGAGAATGGAACTTTAGAGCCTAATTTAGACGCCGTTGTCAAATTAGCAAAATTATTTGATACCACGACAGATTATTTACTAGGAAAAACGATTTATAGTACTCTAGATGGTATTTCTCATCCAATCACTAGAATTGATATGAAGAAGTTAAAAGAGTTTAATAAAACTGAACTTAATGATTTGAAATTTGCGCTTGTTATGAATGGAATAAAAAAACATTTCACTGTATTTGACTATATGGATGAGCTAGTTTCTGAATATAATTTAGACAAAGAAGAGCAAGGAATATTGCCGACTCTCTTTAAAGAGGTTTATGATTATTTTAATGCAGATTAATGGTTTATAAGATTAAGCCTCAATAGATAGAGAATAATATATTCTTGTTGAGTGATTCTATTTTATGAAGGTTGTTTGTAGTTGAAGGGGGAAATAGATGGACTCTAAAATTGATACAGCTTGGAACTTGTTTCTGGAAGGAAAAATATCAGAAGCTAAAAAGTTAGTTGAACAAGAGTTTTCCATTGATACCTGTGCGGATTTTAGTCTTTTAAATTTGATGGGATATTTATTGTTAGCAGAAAAAGACTATGTTTCATGTACCCATATCTTTGAGAAATACATTTTATTAGCGCAACAAAATGAAGATAAAGAAAATGAACACATTGGCTTACATCAATTAGCTATGATCTACAGAGATCAGGGGGATTTTCATAAGGCTTTAAAACTTATTGAAGATGAAGAGAAGATAGTTGAAGAGCATTTTCCAAATGATAATCTAAAGAAAGCTGTGAATAATTACGAACAGGGCTATGTGAGATTTAAATTAAACAATCTTGATGAGGCTCTTACATTCATGAATCTGTCATTGGAACAATCTTTAGAGACTGATGATGTAATTTCTCAAGCTTGTAGCTATAGAGGGTTAGGTGAAATCTATTTAGCCTTGGAAGATACGGAATTATCCAACACACATTTCAAACGAGCTATAGAACTTTTCGAAAGTGTTGGAGAATTTGAAGGGATAAAGGAAATTGAGGAATTGATTAATGAATGATTTTACATTTAGGTTTTGTTATTAGTTTGCTTTATCTTAAAGAATGTAGATATGCAATTGACAGTCTAGATAATATTAAAGCGAGAGAGTGATATGTTATTTTGGATTTGTTTAATATCAACAATTATATTGGCTAATTTTGTTCGCCTGAAAGAGTAATCAAAGATACAGGTAATTGGTCTGATTCAATGGGAATGATTTCCAGTTGACGCAAGCTTAAAAAAACGTTATAATAAGAAAGTTGAGAATTGATTTTCTCTTGTCTTAGTCCAGAGAAATGGCGGTGCTGCGAGCCATCTAAGCTAGGAAGTCATGCTACTCAATTTAACAATTGCATAAGAATAAGAGAATGACAAGTTCATTGAATGAAGGTGGTACCGCGGTTTTTCGCCCTTCGTGATATGAGCTTGTCTTTTGATTTTTGGAGGTGTTGATGAAAACATTTCTTGTCAAACAAAAGTTTCGTCTTGGAGGCGAACGCTTCGCTATCAAGGATGACAGGGGAGAAATCGCCTATCAGGTGGAGGGATCATTTTTTAAGATTCCCAAAACTTTTACCATCTATGATGCGGCTGGTGAACAGGTCAGTCAGATTAGTAAAGAAATCTTGACCTTGCTCCCTCGTTTTGAGATTCAGCTTCAGGATGGCTCGAGTTTTGTCATTCGTAAGAAGTTGACCTTCTGGCGAGATAAGTATGAGTTTGATAATCTAGGTCTTCGTATCGAGGGCAATATCTGGGATTTGGATTTCAAATTGCTGGATGATCGCGATCAGCTGATTGCGGAAATTAAGAAGGAACTCTTCCATCTGACCTCTACCTATACCGTAACGGTTCTTGAGGACGCTTATGCAGACCTAGTCATTTCCCTCTGCGTCGCGATTGACTATGTGGAGATGCTGGAAAGCCAATCACATTAAACAAGTAAATAAGGAGACAATATGAAACAACTATCTAGTGCACAAGTACGCCAAATGTGGCTTGATTTCTGGGCGACCAAAGGTCACTCAGTAGAACCATCAGTGAGTTTGGTTCCTGTAAATGACCCAACTCTTTTGTGGATCAACTCTGGGGTAGCAACCCTTAAGAAATACTTTGACGGGACCATCATCCCTGAAAATCCCCGTATTACCAATGCGCAAAAGGCTATCCGTACCAATGACATCGAAAACGTAGGGAAAACTGCTCGTCATCATACCATGTTTGAAATGTTGGGGAACTTCTCTATCGGGGATTACTTCCGTGACGAAGCGATCACTTGGGCTTATGAGCTTTTGACAAGCCCTGAATGGTTTGATTTTCCTGCTGAAAAACTATACATGACCTACTATCCAGATGATAAAGATTCTTATAACCGCTGGATTGAAGTGGGAGTGGATCCAAGTCACTTGATTCCAATCGAGGACAACTTCTGGGAAATCGGTGCAGGACCTTCTGGACCAGATACAGAAATCTTCTTTGACCGTGGAGAAGCCTTTGACCCAGAAAATATCGGTATTCGCCTGCTTGCAGAAGATATCGAAAACGACCGTTACATCGAAATCTGGAACATCGTTTTGTCACAATTTAACGCAGATCCTGCTGTTCCTCGTAGCGAGTACAAGGAATTGCCACATAAGAACATTGATACGGGCGCTGGTTTGGAGCGTTTGGTAGCCGTTATCCAAGGGGCTAAGACTAACTTTGAAACGGACCTCTTCATGCCAATCATTCGTGAAGTGGAGAAATTGTCTGGTAAGGTCTATGACCAAGATGGCGATAACATGAGCTTCAAGGTTATCGCTGACCACATCCGTTCTCTTTCATTTGCCATCGGTGATGGTGCCCTTCCAGGAAATGAAGGTCGTGGTTATGTCCTTCGTCGTCTTCTCCGTCGTGCTTCTATGCATGGTCAAAAATTGGGTATCAACGAGCCTTTCCTTTACAAACTCGTTCCAACTGTTGGAAAAATCATGGAAAGCTACTATCCAGAAGTGCTTGAGAAACATGACTTTATTGAGAAAATCGTTAAGAGCGAAGAAGAATCATTTGCGCGTACTCTTCACTCAGGTCAACACTTTGCCCAAGGCATTGTAGCAGACTTGAAAGAAAAAGGTCAATCTGTCATTGCTGGTTCAGATGTATTCAAACTTTATGACACTTATGGATTCCCAGTTGAATTGACTGAAGAAATCGCTGAAGAAGCTGGGATGACTGTGGACCGTGAAGGATTTGAAGCAGCCATGAAAGAACAGCAAGAGCGTGCGCGTGCCTCAGCTGTCAAGGGTGGCTCAATGGGGATGCAAAATGAAACCCTTCAAAACATCACTGTAGAAAGTGTCTTCAACTACAATGCTAGCCAATTGTCTTCTAAATTGGTGGCTATCGTGGCTGACAATGCAGAAGTAGAAGCTGTGTCAGAAGGAACTACCTCTCTTATCTTTGCGGAAACGCCATTCTATGCTGAAATGGGTGGACAGGTCGCTGACCATGGACAAATCTTGGATGAGTCAGGTAAGGTTGTGGCTACTGTGACAAATGTTCAAAAAGCACCAAACGGACAAGCTCTTCATACAGTTGAAGTCCTTGCACCGCTTGCCTTGAACCAAGAATATACCTTGGCAATCGATACAAATCGTCGTCACCGTGTCATGAAAAACCACACTGCGACTCACTTGCTTCACGCTGCCCTTCACAATATCCTTGGAAGCCATGCAACTCAGGCAGGATCTCTTAATGAAGTTGAATTCCTCCGCTTTGACTTTACCCACTTCCAAGCAGTGACTGCTGAAGAATTGCGCGCGATTGAACAGCAAGTCAACGAGAAAATCTGGGAAGCTCTTGAAGTGAAGACAGTTGAAACGGATATTGACACTGCCAAGGAAATGGGAGCTATGGCCCTCTTTGGTGAGAAATACGGCAAGGAAGTCCGTGTTGTTACTATCGGTGACTACTCTATCGAGCTTTGTGGGGGTACCCACGTTGGCAACACTTCTGAAATTGGCCTTTTCAAGATTGTCAAAGAAGAAGGTATCGGATCAGGAACTCGCCGTATTTTAGCAGTGACTGGTAAGGAAGCCTTTGAAGCCTACCGTGAACAAGAAGACGCTCTTAAAGCTGTCGCAGCAACCTTGAAAGCACCTCAAGTCAAGGAAGTACCTCACAAGGTAGAAGGACTTCAAGAACAACTTCGTCAACTTCAAAAAGAAAATGCTGAATTGAAAGAAAAAGCCGCAGCGGCTGCTGCAGGCGATATCTTCAAGGAGGTTAAGGAAGTCAACGGTCACCGTTACATTGCTAGCCAAGTATCTGTATCTGACGCTGGTGCCCTTCGTACTTTTGCGGATAACTGGAAACAAAAAGACTACTCTGATCTTCTTGTCCTAGTTGCTGCTATCGGTGACAAAGTCAATGTTCTTGTAGCAAGCAAGACAAAAGACCTTCATGCAGGAAATCTTGTCAAAGAATTGGCACCAATCGTCGATGGACGTGGTGGTGGTAAACCAGACATGGCCATGGCAGGAGGAAGCAACCAAGCTAAGATCCAAGAATTGTTGGATGCAGTAGCAGGTAAATTGTAATCAAGTAAAGATCTATCCATTTGGTGGGTAGGTCTTTTTGACTACAAAAAAGCCAAATCCGTTTGGATCTGGCTTGATAATCATTGGCAATTAGATTGTATTGGCTGCCCAGACACTTACCGAAGCAGTTGAGACTGGAAATTGTCCATAACCTTCCTCATCAATTGTAACTTGACCTAGGTGGTTTTCAAGTAAATCTACAAAGGTTTGGTTAGCCCATTCTTGGCCGACAAACATTGATTTGCTGTTTTCTTGGTCATTTGAAATCAAGACTGCGATTGGGGATTGATTTTCAGCGCCTGAGCGTACCCAACCAATACAGTTAGGATCATCAAAGTAGTCATTTTGTTCTCCATAAGCCAAATCTTTTCGGATAGCTAGGAGGCGGTCAAGGACTTCTTTGAAATCTTGCTGAGCATACTGCCCTGAAATCCCATAGTAGTCTCCGTAAAAGACACATGGAAGGCCGTCTTGGCGTAATAGAATGAGGGCATAGGCTGCTGGTTTGAACCATTCTTCAACAGTAGACTCAAGAGCCTGACCACGTTGGGTATCGTGGTTGTCGACAAAGGTTACAGCCTTGTAAGGTTTGAGTTCAACCAAGCTATCTGTGAAAATACCACGAAGGTCATAGTTTGCGCCAGCTTGACTGGCTTCAAAGAGATTCTGGTGGAGACGAACATCAACAAGGTCGAATCGTTCTTCCGTTTTTTCAAGATAGTCTAGATTGGCTTCCTTGTCAGGATTCCAAAATTCACCAAAAACATAGAAATCCTCACCGTATTTTTCCTTCATATCACGGATAAAATTGCTCATGAAGAAAGAGTCAATGTGTTTAACGGCATCCAAGCGGAAACCAGCTACACCAGTCGTTTCCATGAACCAGTCAGCCCAGTCATAGATATTTTGGATGACTTCAGGATGTTTAAAGTCTAGGTCGGCATACATGAGGTAGTCATAGTTACCGTTTTCATTATCGACCAATTCCTCATTTGCCCACCCCTTGTTGTCTCCTTGAATCAGATAAATCCCAGACTTTCGGCGTTTGGCATCATAGTCTGTACCGGTGAAGTGGTACCAGTGCCAGTGGAAGTCATTGTAGGTATCTTGGCGACCATCGAAGGTAAAGCTAGTCCAGCCATTGATGGTGAAGGGTTCCCCAAGTTCAACTGTACGGTCTACAGGATCCACTTCAATAACCTGAAAGGCTTCCATGTGATCAGCAGCAGCCTTGTGATTGAGCACCACATCGGCCATAGGTTGAATTCCCTGTGCTTTTAGGGCTTGAATGGCTTGAAGATAGTCCTCTTTAAAACCATACTTGGTGCGGACAGTTCCTTTTTGATTAAACTCTCCTAAGTCGAATAAGTCATAGACCCCATAACCTACATCTTTTTCATTGGTTGCCTTAAAAGCTGGTGGCATCCAGACGTGGCTAATCCCCAGATGAGCTAGGTGTGGAGCATCTTCAGCCAGACGCGTCCAGTGCTGACCATCGTGGGGCAGATACCATTCAAAGTATTGCATGAGTGTTTGATTTTGCATGATGTTTCCTCTTACTTGTCAATCTTGTTCTTTATTCTATCATAAAGTATCGGTTAGCTCAAACGTTTGCGTAAAACTGAATAATAAGTTTTTGACTATTTTATATAAAATGTTGATTTTTAAAATGAAAGCGCTATAATTATAGTAAATTACATAGATAAAGAGAGGAGATTTCTCATGATTGAATTTCAAAATGTTAGTAAGTTGTATGGTGATAAAGAGGCTTTGAGCAATCTCAATTTGCAGATTGAAAATGGGGAGATTATGGGCTTGATTGGCCATAATGGGGCTGGAAAATCGACCACTATAAAATCCCTAGTCAGTATCATTTCGCCCAGCAGTGGTCGTATTTTGGTGGACGGTCAGGATTTATCGGAAAATCGCTTGGCGATCAAACGGAAGATTGGCTACGTAGCAGACTCGCCTGACTTATTTTTACGCTTAACGGCCAATGAATTTTGGGAATTGATTGCTTCATCCTATGATCTGACTAGCTCTGACTTGGAAGCTAGTCTAGCTAGGCTATTGAAAATTTTTGATTTTGCTGAAAACCGCTATCAGGTCATTGAAACTTTTTCTCACGGAATGCGTCAGAAAGTCTTTGTCATCGGAGCACTCTTGTCCGATCCTGATATTTGGGTCTTGGACGAACCCTTGACTGGTTTGGATCCCCAGGCTGCCTTTGATTTGAAGAAAATGATGAAGGAACATGCACAAAAAGGGAAGACAGTCTTGTTTTCAACTCATGTCCTAGAGGTAGCTGAGCAAGTCTGTGATCGGATTGCCATTTTGAAAAAAGGGCATTTGATTTATTGTGGTAGCGTAGAGGACTTGAGAAAAGACCATCCAGACCAGTCTTTGGAAAGTATCTACCTTAGCCTTGCTGGTAGAAAAGAGGAGGTTTCAGATGCGTCTCAAGGTCATTAAAAAATTAGTGGATATCAATATCCTCTATTCATCTCAAGAAGCTAATCTGGCTAACCTACGAAAGAAGCAGGCTAAGAATCCTGGGAAAAAAGTAAATGCTTCCGCTAGAGTCCTAAGTTCTTACATTTTTTCTAGTCTCTTGACGCTCTTAATGTTTATAAATATAGCCTTTCGTTTTCCTTTTGAGGAAATGCCAAGTTTTTTTAGTACGATGGTTGCTATTTTACTGGTGCTTGCCTTTTCAACTTCTTTCACTGCATTTTACAATGTCTTTTATGAGAGTAAGGACCTGGCCTCCTATAGGCCCTATGCCTTTAAAGAATCAGAGATTATAATGGCCAAAGGTCTGTCTGTCCTCTTGCCAGCTCTAGCTGGAATTGTACCAATCCTAGCTTATTTTCTAGTCCTCTACATTAGGCTAGCACCTTCTCTTTGGTTGGGTTTGCCTTTGATGCTACTGTCCTTGACCTTATTATTTGTCTCTGTTACTTTAGTGATGGTAGTGGCAGTACATTTCTTGGCTCAGACTACGGTCTTCAGAAAGTATCAGTCTATTTTTTCGAATGTGATGATTGGGATAGGAGTTCTCATACCTTTAATATTTGTCTTCTTTCTACAGTCGACTTCTGGACGTATTGTTGACAAAGTTAGAGACATTCCATTTCTCCTTTATCCTCTTCATCTCTTTTACAAAATAGCAGTGGAGCCTTTTTCGACAGAAGCCATCCTGGGTCTGCTCGCTTGGATAGGACTAACTCTCTTCTTGCTTTACTTGAGTAAAAAGAAGGTTTTTCCTCGTTTTTATGACGTGATTCTGCTTAATAGTGAGGAGAAGGTCAAAAAAGAACGTCGCAATAAGGAGAGAATTTCAACTACTAATAAAAAGGGCTTTTTCCGTATGGTTTTACGCTACCACCTCACCCTCTTGGGACAGGGAACTGGTGTGATTACAGTGCTTTTTACAAGTGCTTTCCTTCCTTATCTCATGATGATTGGTCTGATTTCCAACATCCGAGATTCTCAGATAGTTCCAGACATTCATCCTCCATATTGGTTACCCTTGTTTTTTATAGCTCTCTTTATAGCAGTTGTCAATAACAATATCACCAGCCTGCATTCAATTGCCTTGTCCTTGGAGAGGGAAAATGTTGATTTTCTGAAGAGTTTACCCTTTGACTTTGCTCGTTATGTGAAAGTGAAATTTTGGATTATATTTGCTGTCCAGTCCTTTTTACCAGTCCTGACTTTACTTGGCCTTTCTCTATATCTAGGCTTGCCCATCTTTTCGATGATTTATCTTCTTGTGGCATGGATCCTTGCCAGTGTCATCCTTTCTTGCCACAATTACTTTAAGGACGTGAAAAATCTGTCAACTAATTGGAGTAGCATTACGGACTTGGTGAACCGTTCAAATCGTATAGTAGCAATTGTTTTAATTTTGGTTTATAGTGCAATCTTAATGGCCCTTGTAATAGGGAGCTTATTCTTGGTTCAGTCTCTCTCCACTATCCTTGCCATTAGCTTGGGAGTAGGAGCTCTTATCCTTCTGCTTGGTCTTGCTATTTTTGGATATCATTACTACCTGTCACGCATATTGACGGAAATAGAAAAAAGATGAGATAGTTGGTCGCTTGCTTGATAAATTCAATTCGACAAACGCTTTTATAGTTTGTTAGAATGTAGTTGTAAATGATTAAGATTGGTAATCAAAAATATATAGGGAGGAATGTTTTGAATAAGAAATATAATATAGTTCTATTATTGTTGTTTATAGTTTATTTATTTGGATATTTTTCAATTTCAAAAACGTTAATTCCTATAATGTGTGTGATCCAAGTATTTTTGATAGAACATATATTTAGATTTCGAAATAGAATTATGCAGATAGGTGAAATTATAATTATTGTTGCTTCTATAATATTATTTATTGATAGTATATTGAGTTTGTAACAGAAGGCTTTTCTATAAAATCAAATTTTCCAGATACCTGCCGAAGCTGATTTATATCCTCATATTTCTTCTACTATCTTCGTCACTAAATTTGACAGACATATATTGCTGATACAACCTCTCTACTTACAATCTCGCAGTTAACCTGAGGCCAGTTTCCTCTTTGATTTTCGTTGAATTTTATTTTATAAAAAGAAATGCTCCTCCACGATGGAAGAGCATCTTTTATTGTGATTTTGATTCAGTTTCTGCAGACTCTGGATGGAGTTCTTGGTAACTTGGTGCCTTGAAAAGGTCAGCACTGGTTTTACCTTGTCGTTGGCTAAAGAGACTGGTTGATTGACTACCTTTTTCCTGCTCAATCTTTTGCAGAATTGGTAAAGAATTGAGGTAAGAAATACTTTCTGTATCAACTTTTCCAAGATGCTCTGCTTGGTAGAAACGTATCAAATCACCAGTTTGAATTTGGTCGCTGATTTTCAGCTGTTGGCTGGCTGCCTGCCGAACGATTTCTAGTTCAGTCTGAGCTTGTTCATCAAGATTACTGATTTCAAGACCACTCTCAGTATAGTAGGTTCGTCCGTCGTAGCTGGTATATTTGGGTGTGACGAAGGAATTAGCAGTCCGAAAGGCAACGATTTCTTGATGATCTGGAGACAGAAGATCTTGTCCAACTTGAAGGAAGGAATTGGACTCAATACCAAGGAGGTGTTCGAGAGTCGGTAAGATATCGATTTGTCCACCGTAGGTATTGATGATTTGTCCTTTTTCATAGCCAGGCATGACCACCATAAAAGGAACTCGTTGCAACATGGCATTGTCGTAATTCGACCAGTTCTCAGAAGTCTTGCCAATCAAGGGAGCCAGGTCAGGATTGCGGGAGTTAGAAATTCCATAATGGTCTCCGTAGATGACGATGATGGATTTTTCATAGAGGTCACTTTCTTTGAGATAGTCAAAGAAGGCCTTGATAGCACTATCCAGATAGTTAGCTGTTTGGAAGTAGCCGTTGATTGTTTCATCTTTGGTCTTAGCCAGTGGGAAACCAAGCTCATCGCCTGTTAGATTGCTAGCATAGGGATAGTGATTGGACACTGTAATATACTTGGCATAAAAAGGCTGCTGCAGGTGCTCCAGATATTGGATAGAATCTTTCATCATGATTTTATCATTTAAACCATATTGGAAAGAATTGCTACTGTCTTGCTTGGTAAAATAGGAAGCATCAAAGAAGTATTGGTAGCCCCATTGTTTGTAGGTTGTATTTCGATTCCAGAAGGTCCCGATATTACCGTGAAAGACTGCACTTGATTGGTAGCCATTTTTTGATAGGATAAAAGGCGCAGCCTGCTGGGTATTGGTACCTCCATAGTTGACCATGAAAGAACCTTGGTCAAGTCCAAACAAGCCGGTTTCTAGCATGGTTTCTGCATCTGAGGTTTTACCAGCCTTGACTTGGTTAAAGATATTCGAAAAGGCTAGGGTTGATTGCGAATGGTAGAGGGAATTAAGGAAGGGAGTGACTTCATGATCAGTTCCATCTATGTTGAGTTTATAGTCCAGTAGGAACTGCTGGAAACTTTCCAAGTGGAGATAAATCACATTTTTCCCTTTGGCAAGGCCAAAATAGTCTGGATTGGGCTTAGCAGAATGCTCTTGAATATAATCTGTAATAGGTTGAAGGTCGGTCTCAGAAGCCTTAGCACGTTCTTTGTTGGCGCTGTAGGATTGGTTGGCACTATAGCCCAAAAAGGCTGGCAAACTAAGGGCGCGGACAACATAATAATTAGAAAATCCTCGCGATAGGAGATCAGGACGTTCGATTTCAGCCAAGAAAAGGTTAGCTGAAAAGAGCAGAGCCGAGAGAGCAGTGATAGCAACACTGGAGCGGAATTTGAAAGGTCTCCTATCCAGCTGGATGATCTTTTTATAGAGAAGATAAGCCAGCAGTGGGAAATCCATAAAATAGATGAAATCCCAAAAACGCAGTAACTCTAGTTCTGCAGTACCAACAGATACCTTACTGACCACTTTCATGGTATTGGCCGTGATAAAGTCACTAAATTCTCGATAGTAAAAGACATTGGAATAAAGCCAAATGAATAAAAGGCTGTAAATAGCTATACTAAGACTGTAAAAGGTCTTGGTTGAGCGAGCATAGAGAGCTAGAGCCAGCAGGAGGAGTCCCAAAGGAAGGGGGTTGAAAAAGGCGATAAAGGCAAGGTAATTTCCCTGCAATTTGCCTACTTGAATATCTAAATTAAAGTCAACGGTATAGGCTAGTAAGGTCTTGAGCCAATAGAGGATTAAAAGGGTTAGGACAAAACCCAGTCTGGTACCCATGGCTTTTTGGATTTTGTTAAAATTGATTCTCACACAATTACTTCCTAAGTTTTTATTAGTATTAGTATACCATTTTTTAAAACTAGAGTAAAAAAGCAAGGGTAGTTTCTTTTTTGAGAATTGTCACAAAATTTGCTATAATAGGGACTATGAATAGAATAAGAGTCAGCAAACGGGTTGAAAAGAAGCTCGCTAAAGGGCTAGTTTTACTAGAAGCCAGCGATCTTGAGAATATCAATCTCAAGGATCAGGAAGTAGAAGTCTATCGTCAAGAAGGAAACTTTCTTGGGACTGCCTACCTTTCTCAGCAAAACAAGGGCTTGGGTTGGTTTGTCAGCAAGGACAAGGTGGCCTTCAATCAAGCTTTCTTTGAAGCACTGTTTAGACAAGCAAAAGAAAAGAGAAGTGTCTACTATCAAGATGAATTGACAACTGCCTTTCGTCTCTTCAACCAAGAGGGAGATGGCTTTGGCGGTCTGACAGTGGACCTTTATGGCGACTATGCTGTCTTTTCTTGGTATAACTCTTATGTTTATCAGATTCGCAAGGTTATCTCAGAAGCCTTTAGACAGGTTTTTCCTGAGGTTTTAGGGACCTATGAGAAGATCCGCTTTAAGGGTTTGGACTATGAATCAGCCCATGTTTATGGTCAAGAAGCACCTGACTTTTTCACTGTTTTGGAAAATGGTGTCTTGTATCAAGTCTTTATGAATGATGGCTTGATGACAGGGATTTTCCTAGACCAGCATGAGGTTCGTGGTAGTCTGGTTGACGGTTTGGCTATGGGCAAATCCTTGCTCAATATGTTTTCCTACACAGCAGCCTTTTCAGTAGCTGCGGCCATGGGAGGAGCAAGTCAGACAACTTCGGTTGATTTAGCCAAACGTTCACGAGAATTGTCTCAAGCACATTTTCAGGCAAACGGAATCAGTACAGACGACCATCGTTTTATAGTCATGGATGTCTTTGAGTATTTCAAGTATGCCAAACGAAAAGGCTTGACCTATGATGTGATTGTCCTAGATCCGCCTAGCTTTGCTCGGAACAAAAAACAAACGTTCTCTGTGGCCAAGGATTATCACAAGTTGATTTCCCAGAGTCTTGAGATTTTAAATCAGGGAGGGATTATCATTGCCAGTACCAATGCTGCCAATGTATCCCGCCAGAAATTTACAGAACAAATTGATAAAGGCTTTGCAGGAAGAAGTTACCAGATTTTAAATAAATACGGTCTTCCAGCAGATTTTGCCTATAATAAAAAAGATGAAAGTAGTAATTACCTCAAGGTGATTAGTATGAAGGTTAGTAAATGAAATTAATCGTTTCAGTAATGCCAAGAAGTTTAGAGGAGGCTCAGGCTCTGGATGCCACGAGGTATCTGGATGCCGACATCATTGAATGGCGTGCCGACTATCTGCCTAAAGAAGCGATTTTGCAGGTGGCTCCAGCTATTTTTGAAAAATTCGCAGGCCGTGAGTTGGTTTTCACTCTGCGAACTCGCTCTGAAGGGGGAGAAATCGACCTTTCTCCAGAAGAATATATCCATCTAATCAAGGAAGTGGCGCAACTCTATCAACCAGACTATATTGATTTTGAGTACTACAGCTACAAGGATGTTTTTGAAGAAATGCTGGACTTCCCAAATCTTATTTTGAGTTACCACAATTTCCAAGAAACACCTGAGAACATGATGGAAATCTTGTCAGAGTTGACGAGCCTAAATCCAAAACTTGTTAAGGTTGCGGTGATGGCTCACACGGAGCAGGATGTGCTAGACTTGATGAACTATACACGAGGCTTTAAAACCCTCAATCCTGAACAGGAATATGTGACCATTTCTATGGGCAAGGTGGGCAAGGTATCTCGTATCACTGCGGATGTGACGGGTTCTAGCTGGTCTTTTGCTAGTCTAGATGAGGCTAGTGCTCCTGGGCAGATTTCCTTAGCTAACATGAAAAAAATTCGGGAGATTTTGGATGAAGCTTGATGGCTATACACGTTTAGCTGCCGTTGTTGCTAATCCTATTAAGCATTCTATTTCCCCCTTTATTCACAATAGTGCCTTTGAGGTGACAGCTACCAATGGTGCTTACGTGGCTTGGGAGATTGAAGCGGCTGACTTGGAAGTCACAGTGGCTAATATTCGTCGCTACCAGATGTTTGGCATCAATCTGTCCATGCCCTATAAGGAGCAGGTGATTCCTTATTTGGATGAGATGAGCGACGAAGCGCGCTTGATTGGTGCGGTTAATACGGTTGTCAATGAGAATGGCAATTTAATTGGATATAATACAGATGGCAAGGGATTTTTTAAGAGCTTGCCTTCTTTTACAATTACAGGTAAGAAGATGACCCTGCTGGGTGCAGGTGGTGCGGCTAAATCCATTTTGGCGCAAGCTATTTTGGACGGCGTCAGTCAGATTTCGGTCTTTGTTCGTTCAGTTTCGATGGAAAAAACAAGACCTTATCTAGACAAGTTACAGGAGCAGACAGGTTTTAAAGTGGACCTGTATGCTTTAGAAGATGTTCCTGAACTGCAAGCAAGGATTGCCGAGTCGGATTTACTTGTCAATGCTACAAGTGTAGGGATGGACGGTCAATCATCTCCAGTTCCTGAAAGCATTGTCCTATCAGAAACTCTTTTAGTAGCAGATATCATTTACCAACCCTATGAAACGCCATTTTTGAAGTGGGCCAGAAGTCAGGGCAATCCAGCGATCAATGGCCTGGGAATGTTGCTATATCAAGCTGCAGAAGCTTTTCAACTGTGGACAGGAAAGGAAATGCCGACAGAAGAGATTTGGCAGTCCCTAACAGAAAAATACCAATAAAGAAAAGGAGATTCTCCTATGAAAATCAGAATCGATATTCCTCATCATCCTTATGATATTCAGATTGAAAAAGGTTGTCTGGCTCAGGCTGGTCAATGGTTGCGAGAACTCTGGCAACCACAAAAAGTGGTTATCATAACAGACAACCATGTAGCCTCTCTCTATGCGGAGAAGGTCAAGCTCAGCCTAGAAGATGCTGGTTTTCAGGTAGCAGTTTTTGACTTTTTAGAAGGGGAAGAAAGAAAGAATTTAACCACTGTCCAGAAAGTCTATGAATTTTTAGTCAAGCAAGGTCTGACTCGTAGCGATGGAATCGTGGCTCTTGGTGGTGGTGTCGTTGGGGACCTGGCTGGTTTTGTAGCCTCTACCTATATGCGGGGCATTCATTTTGTTCAGATACCGACTAGCTTGACAGCCCAGGTGGATTCTTCTATCGGTGGAAAGACGGGTGTTAATACTCCATTTGCTAAAAATATGGTGGGTACCTTTGCCCAACCAGATGGGGTTCTGATTGACCCACTTGTTCTTGAAACCCTCGGAAAAAGAGAGTTGATTGAAGGAATGGGTGAAGTTATCAAGTATGGCTTGATTGAGGATCCAGAACTATGGACTCTATTGACGGAGCTGGATGGTTCTGTAGAGAGCATTCTGGAACATGCGGAGACTTTGATTGAACATTCTTGTCAGGTTAAGCGCAAGATGGTAGTTGAGGATGAGTTGGACAATGGTGTACGCCTTTACCTTAACTTTGGCCACACTATTGGTCATGCCATTGAAGCAACGGCCGGTTATGGAAAAGTCATGCATGGAGAAGCTGTGGCCATGGGCATGGTGCAGATTTCCAAGGTTGCTGAGAAAAAGGGTCTCATGCCAGCTGGCATTACCCAGTCCATCACAGAAATGTGTCAGAAATTTGGCTTGCCTGTTGACTATGAAAACTGGGATGTTGACAAGCTTTATCAGGCTTTGACTCATGATAAGAAGGCGCGTGGCAATACCTTGAAATTGGTCTTGGTGCCAGAGCTTGGTTCTGCAACCATCTACCCAGTTTCTCTGGAAGAGATGAAAGACTACTTGGTAAAATAAGGAGAGTGTATGAGATATTTAACTGCAGGAGAATCACACGGTCCCCGTCTGACGGCTATCATTGAAGGAATTCCAGCTGGACTTCCTTTGACAGCTGAGGATATCAATGGCGATCTTAAACGCCGTCAGGGTGGCTACGGCCGCGGTGGTCGTATGAAGATTGAGAGTGACCAGGTTGTCTTTACTTCGGGTGTTCGCCACGGGAAGACGACTGGAGCTCCCATTACCATGGATGTCGTCAATAAGGACCATCAGAAATGGCTGGATATCATGTCTGCGGAGGACATTGAAGAGCGACTTAAAAGCAAACGAAAAATCACCCATCCTCGCCCAGGACATGCCGATTTGGTTGGGGGCATCAAGTACCGTTTTGACGATTTGAGAAATTCCTTGGAGCGTTCATCAGCTCGTGAAACCACCATGCGGGTGGCAGTTGGGGCAGTAGCCAAACGCCTCTTGGCTGAGCTGGATATAGAAATCGCCAACCATGTCATAGTCTTCGGTGGCAAGGAAATCGATGTTCCTGAGAATATCACAGTTGCTGAGATTAAGGAAAGAGCTGCCCGGTCTGGAGTTTCTATTGTTAACCAAGAAAGAGAACAGGAAATCAAGGACTATATTGACCAAATCAAACATGATGGTGATACCATCGGTGGGGTTGTGGAGACAGTCGTTGGAGGTGTTCCAGTCGGCCTAGGTTCCTATGTTCAATGGGACAGAAAATTGGATGCGCGATTGGCCCAAGCAGTTGTTTCTATCAATGCCTTTAAAGGGGTGGAATTTGGTCTTGGCTTTGAAGCTGGTTATCGTAAAGGCAGTCAAGTCATGGATGAAATTCTCTGGTCTAAAGAAGACGGCTATACCCGCCGTACCAACAATCTAGGAGGATTTGAAGGTGGTATGACCAATGGGCAACCAATTGTTGTTCGTGGCGTCATGAAACCCATTCCTACTCTTTATAAACCTCTTATGAGTGTGGATATCGAAACCCACGAACCTTATAAGGCAACCGTGGAGAGAAGTGATCCGACCGCTCTTCCAGCAGCAGGTGTAGTCATGGAAGCCGTTGTTGCAACGGTTCTGGCACAAGAAATCCTTGAAAAATTCTCATCAGATAATCTAGAGGAATTAAAAGAAGCAGTAGCCAAACACCGAGACTATACAAAGAACTATTAAGGAGTTCCTATGGCAAAAACAGTCTATATCGCAGGTCTTGGATTGATTGGAGCCTCCATGGCCCTAGGTATCAAACGCGATCATCCAGATTATGAAATTTTAGGTTATAATCGCAGTCAAGCTTCGAGAGATATCGCCTTGAAAGAAGGCATGATTGACCGTGCAACGGATGATTTTGCTAGTTTTGCTCCTCTTGCGGATATCATCATTCTCAGCTTGCCAATCAAACAAACCATTGCTTTCATTAAGGTATTGGCCAACTTGGACTTGAAAGAAGGGGTCATTATTTCAGATGCTGGTTCGACCAAGTCAGCCATTGTGGATGCAGCGGAGCAGTATTTGGCTGGCAAATCTGTTCGTTTTGTCGGAGCCCATCCTATGGCTGGTAGTCACAAGACAGGGGCTGCCTCTGCGGACGTCAATCTTTTTGAAAATGCTTATTATATCTTCACGCCTTCGAGCCTGACAAGTCCTGACACACTTGAGGAAATGAAGGATCTGCTTTCAGGTCTTCATGCTCGTTTTATCGAGATTGATGCCAAGGAGCATGATCGAGTCACTTCTCAGATTAGCCATTTTCCTCATATTCTGGCTTCCAGTCTTATGGAACAGACTGCTGTTTATGCTCAAAAGCATGAGATGGCAAGACGCTTTGCGGCGGGTGGTTTTCGAGATATGACTCGAATTGCGGAAAGTGAGCCAGGTATGTGGACTTCCATTCTCTTGTCCAATCGTGAGACTATTCTAGACCGCATTGAGGATTTCAAGGAACGGTTGGAAGCGATTGGGCAAGCCATCAGCAAGGGAGATGAAGAGCAAATCTGGAACTTTTTCAATCAAGCGCGTGAGCAACGTCAGGCCATGGAAATCCATAAGCGTGGTGGAGTGGATAGCTCTTATGACCTCTATGTCGACGTTCCCGATGAAGAAGATGTTATCCTGCGGATTTTGGAACTGCTACGTGGAACTTCCTTGGTTAATATTCACATCAATGAGGAAAACCGTGAGGATATTCACGGGATTCTACAAATTTCATTTAAAAATGCTCAAGACTTGGAACGAGCCGAGCACCTCATAACAGAAAATACCGACTATACAGTCGTCATTAAATAAGGAGAAAATCATGTCAAATATTTATGATAGTGCAAATGAACTCAGTCGCGGTCTACGCGAATTGCCAGAATACAAGGCTGTTAAAGCAGCTAAAGATGCTATTTCAGCAGATGTTGAGGCAAGCAAAATCTTTACAGAATATGTTGCCTTTCAAGAGGAAATTCAAAGATTAGCGCAGACAGGTCAAATGCCAGACGCTTCCTTCCAAGCGAAGATGGAAGGTTTTGGCAAGCAGATTCAGGGGAACAGCCTCTTGTCAGAATTCTTTACCAAGCAACAACAATTGGCAATTTACCTTTCTGACATTGAAAAAATTGTTTTTGAACCAGTTTCAGAATTGCTAAAATAAGAAAAGAACTATCATAAAGTCAGAAATTTTAAGGAATTTCTGGCTTTTTATGATAAAATAAGTAAAAGTATTGCAAGTATGAGGTCCAGTATGAAACTAAAAACAAACATTAGCCACTTACACGGCAGTATCCGAGTTCCAGGTGACAAGTCTATTAGCCATCGGTCCATTATCTTTGGAAGTTTGGCTGAGGGTGAGACCAAGGTTTATGATATATTACGTGGCGAAGACGTCCTTTCGACCATGCAAGTCTTTCGTGCCCTTGGTGTTGAGATTGAGGATAAAGATGGGATTATTACCATTCAAGGTGTGGGCGTGGATGGCTTTAAAGTCCCACAAAATGCCCTTGATATGGGAAATTCTGGCACCTCGATTCGCCTGATTTCAGGTGTTCTTGCTGGTGCAGACTTTGAAGTAGAAATGTTTGGAGATGACAGTCTTTCCAAACGACCTATGGACCGTGTGACTCTTCCACTGAAAAAAATGGGCGTCAGCATTTCGGGACAAACTGAGCGAGACCTTCCTCCCCTTCATTTAAAAGGGACGAAAAACCTAAGACCTATTCATTATGAGTTGCCAATTGCCTCTGCTCAAGTCAAATCAGCCTTGATGTTTGCAGCCTTGCAGGCCCAGGGGGAGTCTGTAATTATCGAAAAAGAGTGCACCCGTAATCATACTGAAGATATGCTGCAACAATTTGGTGGTCATTTAAGTGTGGACGGTAAGAAAATCACAGTCCAAGGGCCACAAAAATTGACAGGACAGAAGGTGGTCGTACCAGGAGATATTTCCAGTGCAGCCTTTTGGTTGGTCGCAGGTTTGATTGTTCCAAATTCTCGTGTAGTGCTGAAGAATGTTGGTATTAACGAAACGCGTACAGGTATCATCGATGTCATTCGTGCTATGGGTGGAAAACTAGAAATAACTGAAATTGACCCAGTCGCTAAATCTGCTACCTTGATTGTTGAGTCTTCTGACTTGAAAGGAACAGAGATTGGTGGCGCTTTGATTCCACGCTTGATTGATGAATTGCCCATTATTGCTCTTCTTGCTACCCAAGCACATGGTGTAACAGTTATCAAGGATGCTGAGGAACTTAAGGTCAAGGAAACAGACCGCATTCAGGTTGTGGCAGACGCTTTAAATAGCATGGGTGCGGATATCACACCTACAGCAGATGGAATGATTATCAAAGGAAAATCAGCCCTTCACGGTGCTAGAGTCAATACTTTTGGAGACCATCGTATCGGCATGATGACAGCTATCGCGGCCCTCTTGGTTGCTGATGGAGAGGTGGAGCTTGACCGTGCTGAAGCTATCAATACCAGCTATCCTAGCTTCTTTGATGATTTGGAGAGCTTGATTCATGGCTAAGGTGTTATTAGGCTTTATGGGGGCTGGAAAATCGACTATTGCAAGAGGATTGGATCCAGATTATCTCGATATGGATGCTCTGATAGAGAAGCGCTTAGGCATGTCCATTGCGGAATTTTTCTCGGAAAAGGGAGAAGAATCCTTTCGTCAGATAGAGTCTGAAGTCCTAGCTGATTTACTACAAAGAGATCAAGTTGTGTCAACTGGTGGAGGAGTGGTTATTTCTCAGAGAAATCGCAACTTACTCAAGACCAATTCTGATAATATCTACCTAAAAGCTGATTTTGAAACCCTCTACCAACGCATAGCAGCTGATAAGGACAATCAGCGCCCGCTTTTTCTAAATAATAGCAAGGAAGAATTAGCAGATATTTTCCAAGAAAGACAGGCTTGGTATGAGGAAGTAGCTAGTCGGGTTTTGGATGTGACCAAGCTAAGCCCAGAGGAAATTATAGAGGAACTGAGATGAAAATTGCTTATCTAGGTCCCAAGGGATCATTTTCACACCACGTTGTGCAGACAGCTTTTCCTCAGGAGGAATTGCAGGCCTTTGCCAATATTACAGATGTCATCAAGGCCTATGAGCAAGGCTTGGTGGACTATTCTGTGGTGCCAGTTGAAAATTCTATCGAGGGTAGTGTTCATGAAACCTTGGACTATCTTTTTCATCAGGCTCGCATTCAAGCAGTGGCAGAAATCGTTCAGCCTATTCATCAGCAGTTGATGGTGATTCCAGGTCATACTAAGATTGAAAAGATTTTTTCACATCCACAGGCCTTGGCTCAAGGAAAGAAATTCATCGATGAACAATATCCAGAGGCCCAAATCGAGGTAACAGCTAGTACAGCTTATGCGGCCCGCTTTATTTCCGAACATCATGACCAGCCTTATGCAGCCATTGCACCAAGAAGTTCTGCCGAAGAATATGGCTTGGAATTAATTGCCGAGGATATTCAGGAAATGGAAGCCAATTTCACACGTTTCTGGGTTTTAGGAGCTGAAAAGCCTTCTATTCCCTTGAAAGCACAAACTGAGAAAATGAGTTTGGCCTTGACCTTACCGGACAATCTTCCAGGTGCCCTTTACAAGGCTCTTTCGACCTTTGCTTGGCGAGGAATTGACCTGACAAAAATTGAAAGTCGTCCACTCAAGACAGCGCTAGGCGAATACTTTTTCATTATTGATGTGGATTATACTGATAAGGTCTTGGTCCACTTTGCCCAAAAAGAACTAGAAGCGATTGGAATCCAGTATAAAGTACTGGGCGCCTATCCTATTTATCCAATATCAGACCATGGAAAGGAGAGAAGATGAGTAAAGAAAATCCCTTAAGCCATCACGAGCAGTTGCGTTATGACTATCTTTTTAAGAACATTCATTACCTCAATGAGCGAGAGAAAAAAGAGTTTGCTTACCTGCAAGGTAAGTTAAATATGGCTAGCAGTAGTAAAGCTTCTCCAGAAATTTATAATGAAAATCACGATATGGAAGAGTCTTTCATGGAACCAGTCAATCAGTCTCCTCTTCCATCCTATGGTAACCGTAGTCGTGCAAAAAAATATCAGAAAAGTTATCCTCTTCCAAAGGTTAAGTCCAAAAAACGTAAGATTCGTTGGGGGCGCATTTTTGCAGGATTGCTTGCCCTTCTAGCCTGTGTCGGTTTTGGCATGATTTTTATGTTCCTAAAAGGTTATTCAAATGCTGATCCAAACAAACCTGCCAATGCTAAGGCAGCTCAAGTAGAAGTTTTTCATGGTCAAGATACCAAGGATGGGGTTAATATCTTGATTATGGGAACGGATGGACGGATTGGTCAGAACAGTGCTGAGACGAGAACGGACTCGATTATGGTTCTAAACGTTGGTGGCTCAGATAAAAAAATCAAGCTGGCCAGCTTCATGCGTGACAATTTGGTTTATATAGACGGTTATAGCCAAGTCATTAACGGTAGAAAGCAATCCGATAATAAGTTGAATGTGGCCTATGAGTTGGGGGAACAAGAAGGCCAAAAAGGGGCAGAAATGGTTCGCCAAGTATTGAAAGATAATTTTGACTTGGATATTAAATATTACGCTTTGGTAGATTTTCAGGCCTTCGCAACCGCTATTGACACTCTCTTCCCTGATGGGGTGACGATTGATGCCAAATTCTCAACCTTAGAAGGTCAACCTTTAACCGAAGCTACGGTGGGAGATGACTTACATGCTACAGAAACAGAGTCTCCAACCCAGACGATTAAAGTTGGGAAACAGCAGATGAACGGTTCAACCTTGCTAAATTATGCTCGCTTCCGTGATGATGACGAAGGTGATTATGGTCGTACCAAGAGACAACAGCAAGTATTGACAGCTGTTCTGCAACAACTCAAGGATCCAACCAAACTCTTTACTGGATCAGAAGCACTTGGTAAGGTCTTTGGCATGACCTCTACGAATGTTTCCTATAGTTTCTTATTGACCAATGGATTATCCTTCCTAGATGGAGCGCAAAATGGCATTGAGAGATTAACAGTTCCAGAACTAGGTGATTGGGTCGATGCCTATGATGTTTATGGAGGCTTGGGCTTGCTGGTCGATCAAAATAAATATCAAACCAAGCTCGCTCAAATGGGAATGAGATAAGTTAAGACAGAAAAATCAAAGTTTGAAGGCTATGTATCCAGCAGTCAGGCTTTGATTTTTTACAGTCTGCAATAGATTTTCACCCCTTATTTGTGGTATAATGAAACGATACGATAGAAAGAATAATGAACAATATGACTGATTTAAAAGCAATTCAGGCTCGTAGTCTGGAGATGGCTGAATATTTTGTTGCTTTTTGCAAGGAACATGATTTACTTTGTTATCTCTGTGGAGGAGGTGCTATTGGTGCCCTTCGAAACAAGGGTTTTATTCCTTGGGATGACGACCTAGACTTTTTTATGCCTCGTAAGGATTATGAGAAATTAGCAGAAATATGGCCTCGTTATGCAGATGAGCGTTATTTCTTGTCAAAGAGTAACAAGGATTTTGTCGATCGTAATCTTTTTATTACCATTCGTGACAAGGAAACCACCTGTATCAAACCTTACCAGCAGGATTTGAATTTACCACATGGTTTGGCCTTGGATGTGTTGCCTTTGGATTATTATCCGAAAAATTCAGCTGAGCGAAAGAAGCAGATTCGCTGGGCACTGATTTATTCACTCTTTTGTGCCCAAACTATTCCAGAAAAACATGGCGCACTTATGAAATGGGGAAGTTGCATTTTACTCGGTTTGACTCCAAAATCTCTTCGTTATCGCATTTGGAAAAAAGCTGAAAAAGAAATGACCAAGTACAGTCTAGATGAGAGCGATGGAATCACGGAATTATGCTCGGGTCCTGGTTACATGAGAAACAAGTACCTAATCGAATCTTTTGAAGATAATCTTTTCTTGCCATTTGAAGAGACAGAGATGCCCGTTCCAGTCGGCTATGATGCTTATCTCAGCACTGCTTTTGGGGATTATATGACGCCGCCACCAGTAGATAAGCAGCTACCACATCATGATGCTGTCATCGCTGATATGGATAAGTCTTATACAGAATACAAGGGAGAATATGGTGGCTAAGAAAAAAATATTATTTTTTATGTGGTCTTTTTCTCTCGGGGGTGGAGCAGAGAAGATTCTATCTACCATTGTTTCAAATCTAGATCCAGAAAAGTATGATATTGATATTCTTGAAATGGAGCACTTTGACAAGGGATACGAATCTGTTCCTAAACATGTATGCATTTTAAAATCTCTTCAGGATTACCGCCAAGCCAGATGGTTACGAGCTCTTTTGTGGAGAATGAGAATTTATTTTCCAAGACTGACCCGTCGCTTACTGGTGAAAGATGACTATGATGTTGAAGTTTCCTTTACCATTATGAATCCTCCACTTTTGTTCTCTAAAAGAAAAGAAGTCAAGAAAATCTCTTGGATTCATGGAAGTATTGAAGAATTTCTTAAGGATAGCTCCAAAAGAGAATCACATAGACGCCAGTTGGATGCTGCGGATACCATTGTAGGAATTTCAAAAAAGACCAGTCATTCTATCAAGGAAGTCTATCCAGACTATGCTTCGAAATTACAGACGGTCTACAATGGTTATGATTTTAAGACTATTCTAGAAAAATCTCAAGAGAAGATCGATATCGAGATTGCTCCTCAAAGTATCTGTACCATTGGACGGATTGAGGAAAATAAGGGTTCTGACCGTGTGGTGGAAGTGATACGATTATTACACCGAGAGGGAAAAAACTATCATCTCTATTTTATCGGGGCTGGGGATATGGAAGAGGAACTGAAAAAACGCGTCAAAGAATATGAGCTTGAAGACTATGTACATTTCCTTGGTTATCAAAAAAATCCTTATCAGTATTTGTCTCAGATGAAAGTTCTCTTGTCTATGTCTAAACAAGAAGGTTTTCCTGGAGTGTATGTGGAAGCCTTGAGTCTGGGAATTCCTTTTGTCTCTACGGATGTCGGAGGAGCTGAGGAATTATCTCAAGAAGGACGATTTGGACAAATCATTGAGAGCAATCAAGAGGCGGCTCAGGCAATTATTGACTACATGACCTCTGCCTCAAACTTCGATGTCAATGAGGCTAACCAATTCATTCAGCAATTTACAATTGCCAAACAAATCGAACAAGTAGAAAAACTATTAGAGGAGTAGCATGGAAACTGCATTAATCAGTGTCATTGTGCCAGTCTATAATGTGGCGCAGTACCTAGAAAAATCGATAGCTTCCATTCAGAAGCAGACCTATCAGAATCTGGAAATCATTCTTGTTGATGATGGAGCAACGGATGAAAGTGGTCGCTTGTGTGATTCAATCGCTGAACAAGATGATAGGGTGTCAGTGCTTCATAAAAAGAATGAAGGTTTGTCGCAAGCACGAAACGATGGAATGAAACAGGCTCACGGAGATTATCTGATTTTTATTGATTCAGATGATTATATCCATCCAGAAATGATTCAGAGCTTATATGAGCAATTAATTCAAGAAGATGCGGATGTCTCGAGCTGTGGTGTCATGAATGTCTATGCTAATGATGAAAGTCCACAGTCAGCCAATCAGGATGAGTATTTTGTCTGTGATTCTCAAACATTTCTAAAGGAATACCTTATAGGTGAAAAAATACCTGGAACGATTTGTAATAAGCTAATCAAGAGAGAGATTGCAACTGCCCTATCCTTTCCAAAGGGATTGATTTATGAAGATGCTTATTATCATTTTGATTTAATCAAGTTGGCTAAGAAGTACGTTGTTAATACCAAACCCTATTATTACTATTTCCATAGAGGGGATAGTATTACGACTAAACCCTATGCAGAGAAGGATTTAGCCTATATTGATATCTACCAAAAGTTTTACAATGAAGTTGTGAAAAACTATCCTGACTTGAAAGAGGTTGCTTTTTTCAGATTGGCCTATGCCCACTTCTTTATTCTGGATAAGATGTTACTAGATGATCAGTATAAACAATTTGAAGCCTATTCTCAGATTCATCGTTTTTTAAAAGGCCATGCCTTTACTATTGCTAGGAATCCAATTTTTCGTAAGGGTAGAAGAATTAGTGCTTTGGCTCTATTCATAAATATTTCCTTATACCGATTCTTATTACTAAAAAATATTGAAAAATCTAAAAAATTACATTAGAACGGGGGTGAGCAAGTGATTGATGGAAAACGATTATTATTTAGTTTGACCATAGTCAGTTATGCCTTGACGCTAGTAAGTGGAATTGTATATCTGTTTAATAATAACAATGTTAGCTTGCTTTCTACTTTATTGTTCTTACTGGTTAGTAGCTTAATTGCTTGTTGGAATGATATCAAGTATTACTTAATCCATTTTATTTTCTTTTTAACTATTTTTGTATTTCTGGTATCAAGGCCGACCATTGATTATTTTAGAGATGGCGCTTTGGATACCTATCATCCCATAGCCTATCGTTTTGCCTTTATAGTTGTCATGGTTTCGATATTGGGATTGACCACAGGGGGGCTCCTAGCTCGCTATTTTATAGCTAGAAAGAAAATACAAGTATCGAAGATAGAAAGTTCTCTAAAAGAGGTTTACATCAAGCGGTTGCGCTTTGTATCGCTAGGAGTTTTTCTTCTAACCTATCCTTTCTATTTCATTCGCTTATTTGAACGGCTCCTGTATCGCTTGCAGACTTCCTACTATGCCTACTATGCAAACTTTGAAAGTAAACTGCCTTATTTTACCTATATCTTATCAACATTTACGGTCTATGCAATGTGTATGTATTTGGCAACCAAGCCAAAGAAATGGCAGGCAACAGTAGTGCTTGTCTCCTTTATTGCAGCTAATACTATTCATTTAGCAATCGGGACACGCAATCCCTTTATTTTAAGTATTTTATTTGCTTTCGTTTATTACTTTATGCGGGAGCAAACAGAAAAGGGAAAATGGATTGGGTTTAAAGAGAAGTTAGCGATTTTTGTAGGTTCTCCTATTCTCATGTTAGCGATGGGAGTGCTCAATTATGTACGGGATAATGTCCAAGTTTCCCATACAGGTTTCTGGGATATCCTGCTTGACTTTATCTATAAACAAGGAACCAGTTTTGGTGTTTTGGCTCGAGGTTTTCTATTTAACAGTAGCCTCCCTTACCGAGATTTCCGTAATTTTACTTTTGGTCCTGTTCTTGATTATTTTGCAAGGGGGAGTTTGGGGGCCATTTTCGGAGGAAAAGCCTTTGAGCATACAACCAATAGTGTAGAGCTAGCTATCGATAGTAATAGTTATGCCCACAATCTATCCTATCTTGTTTTGAATAAGGAATATTTGAAAGGACATGGTATCGGAAGTAGTTATATTATGGAGTTGTATACAGACTATGGTATGATAGGAGTCTTTCTACTTAGTCTCTTACTCGGTATGCTATTTATAGCCATGTTGCAAGTAGCCTACCGCTCAAGAACAATTCTATTTGCCTTGTCCCTACTCATCTTGAATAATCTATTCTTTATGCCAAGAAGTAGCTTTTCAGAAAGTTTCTTCAATTTATTTACAATGCAATTCTGGGGAATTGTTCTTGTGATTCTATTCGTAGCGAAAATGCTTACAAAAGAGAACCAGTATCTACTAAACAAAGGAGAAAAAAATCATGTTTGAACATTATTCAGTAGCTGATTTGTTTGCAAATCTTTATAAAAAACGAAAAGCAAATATTCTAGCTCTCATCGCTTTATTTGCTCTCATTGCTGTACCATTTACAATTAAAGCAGTTAAGAATAAAAACACTGTCAAAGACACAACAAGTTATTCAACTTATCTTAGCTATAAAATTACTCCTCCAGAAGATTCAGCCAAAACGATTTTGAATCATCAAATTGGTGGTTATAGTGATTTCTACGGGAAATTGATTGATGGGAATTTGAATGGAGCTTATCTTTTCAATGATGTAGAGCCTAGTGAGTTGAAAAAAATTGCCAGTGAATTAGATACGACAGAGACAACCTTGAAAAATTCTACAAGTGACTATTGGTGGAAAAAATTGACCGTCTACTATATGATTGACGATGCAGGGGTTGGTGTGAAAATTTTGACACCAAGTAAAGATGCTAATGACTTGTTGGAGCGAAAAATTGATGGATTGATTGAGAAATTTAAACACACTTATGCAAATGTAAAAATTGAAAAATTGGAAACTATCAACTCTAAAGAATTGAATGCAAACGGTGAGACAGCGCTTGGCTTGAATGTGAAAAACTTGATTCTACGTTTAGCTGTTATTGGAGTAGTCTGTGTGATTTTGGTTGTGATGGGAAATGTATTGGTTTATCTCTTTAATCCAACAATCAATAGAGCAGGTGATTTTTCTCAATATCAAATTGATTTTGTAACAGAGATCACAACAATTGCCAACCTAGCAGATGTCTTGTCATACAAAAATGCTGGACAAGAATTGACTATTGTTAGCTCAAATAAAGCTATTCTAGATAAATTAAAACAAAATCAAGAGGCTTTGAAAGGAATGCATTTTGTAGATTTACAAGATGTACCATCTCTTTTAGAAAGAGATACCGTCCTTCTTGTTGAAGAATACGGAGTGACTCGTTATAAGAAATTTGAGCAAAGTCTTCAAATTCTTCGAAACTTAAATCGTTCTATCCTCGGTGTAGCAACCTTTAAACTATAAACTTTCTAATGTATTAGGTCTTCAAAGTTGGGCAAGAGCCGATTTTGAAGGCTTTTTCTATTTGTCTGCAGAAATTTTCTTTTATACTCAATGAAAATCAAAAAGCAAACTAGGAAGCTAGCCGTAGGCTGCTCAAAGCACCGCTTTGAGGTTGCAGATAAAGCTGACGTGGTTTGAAGAGATTTTCGAAGAGTATTAGAGTCTTCTACAGAAGTTACCCTAGGGAAAATCTATCTCGACAGAGGAGCCTTCTTTTGATAAAATCGTAAAAATCTAGTATAATAGATAGAACTGAAAGTATGAGGTTACTAGCAATGAAAATGAAACAAATTAGTGATACAACTTTAAAAATCACGATGTCTTTAGAGGATTTGATGGATCGAGGAATGGAGATTGCTGACTTTCTTGTTCCTCAAGAAAAAACAGAAGAGTTCTTTTATGCTATCTTGGATGAATTAGAGATGCCTGAGAGCTTTTTGGATACAGGTATGTTGAGCTTCCGTGTGACTCCAAAACCTGATAAGGTAGATGTCTTTGTAACCAAATCAAAGATTGACCAAAATCTAGATTTTGAAGATTTATCGAATTTGCCAGATATGGAAGAATTGGCTCAAATGTCGCCAGATGAGTTTATTAAAACCTTAGAAAAAAGCATCGCGGATAAAACCAAGGATGATATTGAAGCCATTCAATCTCTAGAGCAAGTTGAAGCCAAGGAAGAAGAGCAGGAGCAGGCTGAACAAGAAGCTGAAAGCAAGAAAGAGCCTTACATCTACTACATCCTTTCTTTTGCTAAGTTGGCTGACTTGGTGGCTTTTGCCAAGACAGTGACTTTTGAGATGGAAACTTCTGAACTCTACAAGATGAATGAGCGCTATTATTTGACTATTTTAGTGGATATTGAAAATCATCCAAGTCCATATCCAGCTTGGCTTTTGGCGCGTATGCGCGAGTTTGCGGACGATAGTGACATCAGTCGCTCTGTTTTGCAAGAGTATGGCCAAGTCTTGATGAATCACGATGCAGTGCTTAATCTGCAAAAGATTGTATAATCATTTCTGGAAACCTATTTCTAGATTTTAAGAAGAGCGAATCATCAGATTCGTTTTTTCTTTTCTAGACTGAAATAGTGATTTACTATAATAGGAATTTTCACAAAATTCTGTTATAATGGCTATATTAGAAAATTTCGAGGAGACAAACATGACAGTTAAAATTGCTTTACTAGGATTTGGTACCGTTGCAAGTGGTGTGCCTTTCCTCCTAAAGGAAAATGGAGAAAAAATTAATCAATCAGCACATTCAGAGATTGAAGTTGCTAAGGTGTTGGTCAAGGATGAAGATGAGAAAAATCGCTTGCTTGCAGCAGGGAATAACTTTAACTTTGTAACCAATGTGGATGACATTTTGTCAGATCAAGACATTACGATCGTAGTGGAATTGATGGGGCGTATCGAACCTGCTAAAACCTTTATCACTCGTGCCTTGGAAGCTGGAAAACACGTTGTTACTGCTAACAAGGACCTTTTGGCTGTCCATGGTGCAGAATTGTTAGAAATCGCTAAAGCTAACAAGGTAGCACTTTACTATGAAGCAGCAGTAGCTGGTGGGATTCCAATTCTTCGTACTTTGGCAAATTCCTTGGCTTCTGACAAAATCACTCGTGTCCTTGGCGTGGTCAACGGAACTTCCAACTTCATGATGACCAAGATGGTCGAAGAAGGCTGGTCTTACGATGATGCTCTTGCCGAAGCGCAACGTCTAGGATTTGCAGAAAGTGACCCAACAAATGACGTAGATGGGATTGATGCAGCCTACAAGATGGTGATTTTGAGCCAATTTGCCTTTGGTATGAAGGTTGCATTTGACGATGTAGTCCACAAGGGAATCCGCAACATCACACCAGAAGACGTAGCTGTAGCTCAAGAACTTGGCTATGTAGTGAAATTGGTTGGTTCAATCGAGGAAACTCCTTCAGGAATTGCTGCAGAAGTAACTCCAACCTTCCTACCTAAAGCACACCCACTTGCTAGTGTGAATGGGGTAATGAACGCTGTCTTTGTAGAATCTATCGGTATTGGTGAGTCTATGTACTACGGACCAGGAGCTGGTCAAAAACCAACTGCAACAAGTGTTGTAGCAGATATTGTCCGTATTGTTCGTCGCTTGAATGATGGAACAATTGGTAAAGACTTCAATGAATATAGTCGTGAATTGGTCTTGGCCAATCCTGAAGATGTCAAAGCAAATTACTACTTCTCAATCTTGGCTCCAGACTCAAAAGGTCAGGTCTTGAAATTGGCTGAAATCTTTAATGCCCAAGATATTTCCTTCAAGAAAATTCTCCAAGATGGAAAAGAGGGTGACAAGGCGCGTGTTGTTATCATCACACACAAGATTAATAAAGCCCAGCTTGAAAATGTCTCAGCTGAATTGAAGAAGGTTTCAGAATTCGACCTCTTGAATACCTTCAAGGTGCTAGGAGAATAAGATGAAGATTATTGTACCCGCAACCAGTGCCAATATCGGGCCAGGTTTTGACTCGGTCGGTGTAGCTGTAACCAAGTATCTTCAAATAGAGGTCTGTGAAGAACGAGATGAGTGGCTGATTGAACACCAGATTGGTAAATGGATTCCTCATGACGAGCGTAATCTCTTGCTCAAAATTGCTTTGCAAATTGTACCAGACTTGCAACCAAGACGCTTGAAAATGACCAGTGATGTTCCCTTGGCGCGTGGGTTGGGTTCTTCTAGCTCGGTTATTGTTGCTGGGATTGAACTAGCCAACCAACTGGGGAATCTCAACTTGTCTGATCATGAAAAATTGCAGTTGGCGACTAAGATTGAAGGACATCCTGACAATGTGGCTCCAGCCATTTATGGTAATCTCGTTATTGCAAGCTCTGTTGATGGACAAGTTTCTGCTATCGTAGCAGACTTCCCAGAGTGTGATTTCCTAGCCTACATTCCAAACTATGAATTGCGTACTCGAGACAGCCGTGGTGTCTTGCCTAAGAAATTGTCCTATAAGGAAGCTGTTGCAGCTAGTTCTATCGCCAATGTGGCGGTTGCGGCCTTGTTGGCAGGAGATATGGTGATAGCTGGACAAGCAATCGAAGGAGACCTCTTCCACGAGCGCTATCGTCAGGACTTGGTGAGAGAATTTGCGACGATTAAGCAAGTAGCCAAAGAAAATGGTGCCTATGCAACCTACCTCTCTGGTGCTGGGCCGACAGTTATGATTTTGGCTTCTCATGACAAGATGCCAACGATTAAGACAGAATTGGAAAAGCAACCTTTCAAAGGAAAACTTCATGACTTGAAAGTTGATATCCAAGGTGTCCGTGTCGAAGCAAAATAAAGAATAGATGATAGGATGGGGAAACTCTTGACCAGAGGGCTTCCTATCCTTTTTTTGAAAAGAAGTTTATACTCAATGAAAATCAAAGAACAAACTAGGAAGCTAGCCGCAGGCTGCTCAAAATACTGTTTTGAGGTTGCATATGGAAGCTGACGTGGTTTGAAGAGATTTTCGAAGAGTATTAGTTAAAAACTTGATAAAGGAGAAATAAAGATGGCAGAAATTTATCTAGCAGGTGGTTGTTTTTGGGGCCTAGAGGAATATTTTTCACGCATTTCTGGAGTGCTAGCAACCAGTGTTGGCTACGCTAATGGACAAGTCGAAACGACAAATTATCAGCTACTTAAGGAAACAGACCATGCTGAAACGGTTCAAGTGATTTACGATGAGAAGGCAGTGTCACTCAGAGAGATTTTACTTTATTATTTCCGTGTCATCGACCCTTTATCCATCAATCAACAAGGGAATGACCGTGGTCGCCAATATCGAACTGGGATCTATTATCAGGATGAAGCAGACTTGCCAGTTATCTACACAGTGGTGCGGGAGCAGGAGCGCATGCTTGGGAGAAAGATTGCAGTAGAGGTGGAGAAACTACGTCATTACATTCTAGCTGAAGATTACCACCAAGACTATCTTAAGAAGAATCCTTCAGGTTACTGTCATATCGATGTGACCGATGCTGAGAAGCCGTTGATTGATGCCTCTAACTATGAAAAGCCTAGTCAAGAAGTGTTAAAGGAAAGCTTAACTGAAGAGTCCTACCGTGTCACCCAAGAAGCTGCTACAGAGGCTCCATTTACCAATGCATATGACCGAACCTTTGAAGAGGGAATTTATGTAGACATCACGACAGGTGAGCCACTCTTTTTTGCCAAGGATAAGTTTGCCTCAGGTTGTGGTTGGCCAAGTTTTAGCCGTCCGATTTCCAAGGAATTGATTCATTATTACAAGGACCTCAGCCATGGAATGGAGCGAATTGAGGTTCGTTCTCGGTCGGGGAATGCTCACTTGGGTCATGTTTTCACAGATGGACCGCGTGAGTTTGGTGGCCTCCGTTACTGTATCAATTCTGCTTCCTTGCGCTTTGTGGCCAAGGATGAGATGGAAGAAGCAGGCTATGGCTATCTACTACCTTACTTAAACAAATAAATCAGAGATGGTGGGTGCTTCCCACTTTCTTCATTTCTAGAAAACGAATAGAAGGGATTTATGAAACACTTACTATCTTACTTTAAACCCTACATCAGAGAATCGATTTTAGCACCCTTGTTCAAGCTACTTGAAGCTGTGTTTGAGCTCTTGGTTCCCATGGTGATTGCTGGGATTGTTGACCAATCCTTGCCCCAAAGAAATCAAGGTCATCTCTGGATGCAGATTGGGTTGCTCCTTATCTTTGCAGTGATTGGTGTGGTAGTAGCCTTAATAGCCCAGTTCTACTCAGCTAAGGCTGCGGTTGGATTTGCCAAAGAATTGACAGGTGACCTCTATCGCCATATTCTTTCCTTGCCCAAGGACAGCAGAGATCGTTTGACCACTTCTAGCTTGGTCACTCGCTTGACTTCGGACACTTACCAGATTCAGACTGGTATCAATCAATTCCTGCGTCTCTTTTTGCGAGCGCCTATTATCGTTTTTGGTGCCATTTTTATGGCTTATCGCATCTCAGCTGAGCTGACTTTCTGGTTCTTGGTCATGGTTGTCATTTTGACCATTGTTATTGTAGGGCTCTCTAGACTGATTAATCCTCTCTACAGTGTTCTCAGAAAGAAAACGGACCAACTGGTTCAAGAAACGCGCCAGCAATTACAAGGTATGCGGGTTATTCGTGCTTTTGGACAAGAAAAACGAGAGTTACAGATTTTTCAAACCCTTAACAAAGTCTATGCAAGTTTACAAGAAAAGACAGGTTTCTGGTCTAGTTTATTACCCCCTTTGACCTATCTGATTGTCAATGGAACCCTCCTTATTATTATCTGGAAGGGATATGTTTCTATTCAAGGAGGATTGCTCAGTCAAGGTACTCTCATTGCCCTTATCAACTATCTCCTACAGATTTTGGTGGAATTGGTCAAGCTAGCTATGCTGATAAATTCTCTCAATCAGTCCTATATCTCTGCCAAGCGAATCGAGGAAGTTTTTGCTGAGGCTCCAGAAGATATTTATTTAGAATTAGAGAAAAAGCAAGTTACCAGCAATCAGATTTTACAAGTCCAAGAATTGACCTTTACCTATCCTGATGCGGCCCAGCCTTCTCTGAGAGACATTTCCTTTGATATGCAGCAAGGGCAAATCCTTGGTATCATCGGAGGGACGGGTTCTGGTAAATCAAGCTTGGTGCAAGTCTTACTTGGACTTTATCCAGCAGACAAGGGGAGCATTGACCTTTATCGAGATGGATGTAGTCCTCTTAATTTGAAGCAGTGGCGGTCTTGGATTGCCTATGTGCCCCAAAAAGTCGAACTCTTTAAAGGAACCATTCGTTCCAACTTGACTCTAGGTTTACATCAAGAAGTAACTGACCAAGAGCTTTGGCAGGCCTTGGAAATTGCACAAGCCAAGGATTTTGTCAGTGATAAGGAAGGACTCTTGGATGCTCTAGTTGAGGCAGGAGGGCGAAATTTCTCGGGCGGTCAAAAACAAAGGCTGTCTATCGCACGAGCAGTCTTGCGGCAGGGTCCGTTTCTCATCCTAGATGATGCGACTTCGGCTCTTGACACCATTACCGAGTCCAAGCTCTTGAAAGCTATCCGAGAAAATTTGCCAAATACGAGCTTAATTTTGATTTCTCAACGGACTTCGACGCTTCAGATGGCAGACCAGATTCTCCTCTTGGAAAAAGGTGAGCTCCTAGCTATCGGCAAGCACGATGACTTGATGAAGACCAGTCAAGTCTATCGTGAAATCAATGCATCCCAACATGGTAAGGAGGACTAGTATGAGACGACAAACTGCAAACCAGACGAGCAAACGTTTGGCAAAAGATTTAGCAAGTCATACCTTCCTTCTTTTTCTAGCCTTTCTAGGAACCATTGCCCAGGTTGCCTTATCAATCTACCTACCTATATTGATTGGGCAGGTCATTGACCAAGTCCTAGTGGTTGATTCTTCACCAGTTTTTTGGCATATTTTCATTCAAATGATCTTGGTGGTTATAGGAAATACCCTTGTGCAGTGGGTCAATCCTCTCCTCTATAATCGCCTAATCTTTTCTTATACTAAAGATTTGCGAGAGCGAATCATCCATAAGCTCCATCGTTTATCGATTGCTTTTGTCGATCGGCAAGGCAGTGGGGAGATGGTCAGTCGTGTAACCACGGACATAGAACAGTTGGCAGCTGGCTTGACCATGATTTTTAACCAATTTTTCATTGGCGTCTTGATGATTTTAGTTAGTATTCTTGCCATGCTTCAAATTCATCTCCTCATGACTCTCTTGGTCTTGCTGTTGACGCCACTGTCTATGGTAATTTCACGCTTTATTGCCAAGAGATCTTATCATCTCTTCCAAAAGCAAACAGAGACTAGGGGAATTCAGACTCAGTTGATTGAAGAATCGTTGAACCAGCAGACCATTATCCAGTCCTTTAATGCTCAAGAAGATTTTATCCAAAGACTGCACGAGGCGAATGCCAACTATGCAGGTTATTCACAGTCAGCTATCTTTTATTCTTCAACGGTCAATCCTTCGACTCGCTTTGTCAATGCGCTTATTTATGCCCTTCTAGCTGGAGTGGGAGCTTATCGTATCATGATAGGCTCTACCTTGACCATTGGACGCTTAGTGACTTTTTTGAACTATGTTCAACAGTACACCAAGCCTTTTAATGATATTTCTTCAGTGCTAGCTGAGTTGCAAAGTGCCTTGGCTTGTGCAGAACGTGTTTATGGAGTCTTAGATAGTCCTGAGGTGGCTGAAACAGGTAAGGAAGAGTTGACTAGTGACCAAGTTAAGGGAGCTATTTCCTTTAAACAGGTTTCTTTTGGCTACCATCCTGAAAAGATTTTGATTAAGGATTTATCTATTGATATTCCAGCTGGTAGCACGGTTGCTATTGTTGGTCCGACAGGTGCTGGAAAATCAACTCTTATCAATCTCCTCATGCGTTTTTACCCTATTAACTCAGGAGATATCTTGCTGGACGGTCGTTCCATTTACAACTATACCCGAGCGTCATTGAGACAGCAGTTTGGCATGGTGCTCCAAGAAACCTGGCTCAAGCAAGGAACTATTCATGATAATATTGCCTTTGGAAATCCTGATTCCAGTCGGGAGCAAGTGATTGCTGCTGCAAAAGCAGCCAATGCAGACTTTTTCATCCAACAGCTACCTCAAGGCTATGATACCAAGTTGGAAAATGCGGGAGAATCTCTCTCTGTCGGTCAAGCCCAACTCTTGACCATCGCCCGAGTCTTTCTAGCTATCCCTAAGATTCTTATCTTAGACGAGGCAACTTCCTCCATCGATACACGGACAGAAGTGCTAGTTCAGGATGCATTTGCTAAACTCATGAAGGGGCGTACAAGCTTTATCATTGCTCACCGTTTGTCAACTATTCAGGATGCAGATTTGATTCTTGTCTTGGTGGATGGCGATATTGTGGAGCATGGCAATCATCAGGACCTCATGGCTAGAAAAGGCAAGTATTACCAAATGCAGCAAGCTGCCGCTTTTAGCTCTGAATAAGCCTTTCTACTTTAAAATCTTATGAACGAAAAAAGTTGCCTTTGGGTGACTTTTTTGTTACAATAGCTAGAAAAATTATTCACTGTAAATTGTCTTATAGAAAAGGAGCCTAGAATGAAAGTCTTTCAGCATGTAAATATCGTGACTTGTGACAAAGATTTCCATGTTTATCTAGATGGAATCTTAGCCGTTAAGGATTCTCAAATCGTCTATGTTGGTCAAGAGCAGTCAGAGATTATAGAGCAAGCTGAGCAGATTATAGACTATCAGGGAGCCTGGATTATGCCTGGTTTGGTTAATTGCCACACCCATTCTGCTATGACCGGATTGAGAGGAATTCGAGATGATAGCAATCTCCATGAATGGCTCAATGACTATATCTGGCCTGCAGAAGCAGGATTTACTCCCGACATGACTACTAAGGCGGTCAAAGAAGCTCTGACAGAGATGCTCCAGTCAGGAACAACAACCTTTAATGATATGTATAATCCCAATGGTGTGGATATTGAGCGGATTTATCAGGCAGTGAAAGATTCCAAGATGCGTTGTTATTTCTCACCGACTCTTTTTTCTTCAGAGGCAGAGACAACTGCTGAGACTATAAGTAGAACTCGAGCAATCATTGAAGAAATTATTGGATATAAAAATCCAAATTTCAAGGTGATGGTGGCCCCACATTCTCCCTACAGCTGTAGTAGAGACTTGCTGGCAGAAAGCTTAGATCTGGCAAAAGAGTTGAATATTCCTATCCATATCCACGTGGCGGAGACCAAGGAGGAGTCAGGAATTATCCTGAAACGATACGGTAAACGTCCTCTTGATTTTCTCGAAGAACTGGGTTACTTAGATCATCCATCTGTCTTTGCTCACGGGGTCGAATTAAACGAGAGAGAAATTGAACGTTTGGCAACTTCTCAAGTGGCTATCGCTCACAATCCTATCAGTAACCTCAAACTGGCCTCAGGAATCGCTCCAATCATCCAACTCCAAAAAGCGGGAATGGCAGTAGGAATTGCGACAGATTCAGTTGCTTCCAACAACAACCTTGATATGTTTGAGGAAGGACGAACAGCAGCTCTCTTACAGAAAATGAAGAGTGGGGATGCCAGCCAATTCCCTATCGAAACAGCTCTCAAGGCTCTGACAATCGAAGGTGCTAAGGTCCTAGGAATGGAAAATCAGATAGGAAGTCTGGAAGTTTGCAAGCAAGCAGATTTTCTGGTCATCCAACCACAAGGGAAAATTCATCTCCAACCTCAGGAAAATATGCTGTCCCACCTCATTTATGCAGTCAAATCCAGTGACGTTGATGATGTTTATATCGCTGGAGAACAGGTTGTTAAGCAAGGCCAAGTCCTAACAGTAGAACTTTAAAAGAAAAATCACAAAAAATTTTAAAAAAGTTTGCAAAAATCTTGCATTCTTTTTTTAACTATGCTATACTTATATACGGTTTGAAAAAACTGCCTAAGACAGTAGGGGAGCTCGACTCATAAATATCCTACCGAGGACAAAACGTATCATGTAAAAAGAAGCGTATTGTACTTTCGTGTCTAGGTTTGGGCGCGTTTTTCTTTTGAAAAATTTCCCCAAGCAAAATAATAACGGAGGTGAACACACTAATGAGTGAAGCAATTATTGCTAAAAAAGCGGAACTAGTTGACGTAGTAGCTGAAAAAATGAAAGCTGCTGCATCTATCGTCGTTGTAGACGCTCGTGGTTTGACAGTTGAGCAAGATACAGTTCTTCGTCGTGAGCTTCGTGGAAGCGAAGTTGAGTATAAAGTGATTAAAAACTCAATCTTGCGTCGTGCAGCTGAAAAAGCTGGTCTTGAAGATCTTGCATCTGTATTTGTTGGACCATCTGCAGTAGCATTTTCTAACGAAGATGTTATCGCACCAGCGAAAATCTTGAACGACTTTTCTAAAAACGCTGAAGCACTTGAAATCAAAGGTGGTGCAATCGAAGGCGCTGTCGCATCTAAAGAAGAGATTCTTGCTCTTGCAACTCTTCCAAACCGCGAAGGACTTCTTTCTATGCTCCTTTCTGTACTTCAAGCGCCAGTGCGCAACGTTGCTCTTGCAGTCAAAGCGGTTGCAGACAACAAAGAAGACGCAGCTTAATCTTAAGCTACGCAGCGTAGCCTAGCTACGAAAATCTATTATAAATTTAAAACATATTTGGAGGAAATAACAATGGCATTGAACATTGAAAACATTATTGCTGAAATTAAAGAAGCTTCAATCCTTGAATTGAACGACCTTGTAAAAGCTATCGAAGAAGAATTTGGTGTAACTGCAGCTGCTCCTGTAGCTGTTGCTGCAGCTGGTGCTGCTGACGCTGGTGCTGCTAAAGATTCATTCGACGTTGAATTGACATCTGCAGGCGACAAAAAAGTTGGCGTTATCAAAGTTGTACGTGAAATCACAGGTCTTGGACTTAAAGAAGCTAAAGAACTTGTTGACGGTGCACCAGCACTTGTTAAAGAAGGCGTTGCAACTGCAGAAGCTGAAGAAATCAAAGCTAAATTGGAAGAAGCTGGAGCTTCAGTTACTCTTAAATAATAGAGCGACTATATTAGTAGCTTAAAAACATGATTAAACCGCTATTCTTAGGACTAGCGGTTTTTCTTTTTGTTCAAGAAGGGGCAAAAAGGGGGCTAGTATTCTTTAAAAGTGAGGAGAGTTAGATTGAAAGAATCATATTGGTAAATCGAAATGATGGATATTTGTATCATGTCATAAATCGTTATCAAACGATAATATTGATTTTCTTACAAATTAAGAGTATAATTTATGAAAATGAGTGTTCACTCAATTTTTGTGAAATTAAGGAGTAAAGAAAATGGTTGTTGAAGCAATAGAGTACAGTCGTTTCGGTAACGAAGAGGTCTTGGATTTGGTGAAGATCGACTCTACAGCCTTGGATGTAAATCAAGTGAGAGTAGAAGTTCATGCTGTTGGTTTAAATCCTATTGATTATAAAACTTTTGAAGGAGCGAAACCCCTTCGATTTTTATCTTTTATGACGAAATTAAGGAAACCAAGTCGTTGGTTTGAATCTAAATCATCTTTATTTCCAAAAGGTGTGGGGAGAGATTTTTCTGGTGTTATTACAGAAGTTGGTAATAAAGTAACTAGATTTTCAGTAGGGGATAAGGTGTTTGGAACAATGATTAGCGATCCTGGTTTGGGAACTAAGAGGGGAGCTTTAGCAACAGAAATTTGTGTCAATGAATCGGAAATTGCATTGAAACCAGAGATGATCGACATGACTCACGCAGCTACTATGGGAGTAGCTTCTCTAACAGTGGGAGGTGCTTTTAGAAAGATTGAGCTAAACTCTAAAGATGTTGTAGTTATTTCAGCTGCAGCAGGAGGTATTGGAAGTATCGCAGTACAGTATGCAGTTGCTAAGGGGGCGACAGTGATTGGAATAGCAAGTAAGAAAAATGCAGAGTATCTGAAGTCTTTAGGTGCCATACCAGTAAGTTACGAAGAGAACATCAAGAAGGCTCTTCTATCAGCTAGTCCAACGCCTATTACAAAGTTTTTGGATTGTTATGGATCTGATTATGTTAGATTGGCTTTTAGTTTAGGTTTAAAGGGAACAGCTATTGGGACATTAGTACCTTCACCCTATGTTATGATAAAAGGTGCTCAGTTTACTGGTCCGAGACATTCTACATACGATGATTTTAGCACTTTATATGAAATGGTCTCAGAAGGGAAGGTTCAGCTGAAAATTGATCAAGTGTATGACTTTTCTCTAAAGTCAGTTAGAGAAGCCTATCGTAGTCTGAAAATGGGACACAGTCGAGGCAAAAAAGTTGTAAAAGTAAGAGAGTAGAAGAGAGGTGCTAGCGATGGAAAGTTTAGAACAAAAGTATGCTCAGACGTTAGAAGCTAGCAACTTGAGCTTGAAACAACGTCGAGTATTATTATCAAGCTTAAAATTATTCTCAGAAATTGGATTTGAAAATACAACGTCCAGCCTTATTGCCGAACGCGCTGGAGTGTCAGAAGGAACGGTTTTTAGTTACTTTAAAACAAAGGAAGGTATTTTAGAAGCCATTTTATCTACTTTTCTAGAACAGGTTATTCCAGAAGTGATTGCGGATTTCTCAGAAAAGAAATTCACAGTAGATCAAGAAACTTTTCCCTTCTTTTTAAAAAGTATTGTTAGAGATAGGCTCTTTTTCATTCAGGAGAATCAAATGCATGTTAAAATTCTCTTGGGGCGTTCTTTTATTGATCAAAATCTTTCTATCCAGTTAGGAAATATTATTGTTCAATCTATAATAGAACCAATTAGCCCTGTTTTGAATCAATTTAAAGAAAAAGGACTTATTCTAAATTGGTCAAATGAAAGAATTGTTCGATACATTTTAGCATTGAGTTTTTCTTATCTTATTCCCATGATGTTGAATGATGAAGGAACTATAAACATAGATGAAGTAGTTGATGAAATTGTTGAATGTTTGTCATCTGCCTTAATGAAAGTAAAATAAATTCTGATGTTAAAACTCACTGTTAATGGTGAGTTTTTTTGAACCCAATATAAAAATCCCCAATCAGAGTGATTGAGGATTAAGCAAATGAGTCTTAAACAATACCTTGTGCAATCATAGCGTTTGCTACATTTTCAAAGGCAGCAATGTTAGCTCCTGCAAGGTAGTCTTTATCAAGACCGTATGTTTCTGAAGTTGTTTTAGCTGTGTTGAAGATGTTTGTCATGATGTCTTTGAGACGTCCATCAACTTCTTCACGAGTCCATGAAAGGCGAAGACTATTTTGGCTCATTTCAAGGGCTGAAACGGCTACACCACCAGCGTTGGCAGCTTTGGCAGGTCCGTAGAAGATACCATTTTCTTTGTAAACTTTGATGGCATCAAGGTCGCTTGGCATGTTGGCACCTTCAGATACACAGATAATGCCTTGAGCAACCAAACGTTTAGCTGCTTCACCGTTGATTTCGTTTTGAGTCGCACATGGAAGAGCGATGTCATAGTTTCCAGCGTAAGTCCATACAGAACCTTCATGATAAGTAGCGGTTGCTTTCTCAGCTGCATACTCAGTCAAACGAGCGCGACGTTTTTCTTTAACGTCAACCAAAAGATCGAAGTCGATACCATTTTCATCGATGACATAACCATTTGAATCAGATACAGAGATAACAGTTGCACCAAGTTCAGTCGCTTTTTGAAGAGCGTATTGAGCAACGTTACCAGAACCTGAAATAACAACTTTCTTACCAGCAAAGCTATTACCGTTAGCTTTGAGCATTTCTTCAGTGTAGTAAACCAAACCGTAACCAGTTGCTTCTGGACGAATCAAGCTACCACCAAATCCAAGAGGCTTACCAGTCAAGACACCAGCATCAAATTGGTTAAGGCGTTTGTATTGACCGTAAAGGTAACCAATCTCACGTCCACCAACACCGATATCACCAGCAGGTACATCAAGTGATGGGCCGATGTATTTTTGCAGTTCAGTCATGAAGCTTTGGCAGAAGCGCATCACTTCAGCATCTGTTTTACCTTTAGGATCGAAGTCTGATCCACCTTTACCTCCACCGATAGGGAGTCCAGTCAAGACGTTTTTAAAGATTTGTTCAAATCCGAGGAATTTCAAAATCCCTTGGTTTACAGTTGGGTGGAAACGAAGTCCGCCTTTGTATGGTCCAACAGCTGAGTTGAATTGAACACGGTAGCCACGGTTTACTTGAACTTTTCCATCACGGTCAACCCAAGGAACACGGAAAGAAATCACGCGCTCTGGTTCAGTAATACGTGCCAAGATATTTTCTTCTATATACTCAGGGTGTTTTTCAAATACAGGTTCTAAAGTGTTGAAAAATTCTTCGACAGCTTGGAGGAATTCAGCCTCGTGCCCGTTACGAGCTTTTACAGTTTCAAACACGCTTTGGATATATTCTTTAGCAGATGTCATATCGTTCTCCTTTTGTTGTTATATTTTATTACATGAGTCATTATAGCAGAAAATTTTTTAACTGTAAAGAGAAAAACAAAAATTTTCTAAAAATTCTATCAATTTAGTTTTGAGACTTTTTGAAAATAGATAAAAACGAACCTTTTTCTTGTAAATATCTTTCTCAAAGAGAAAATCTGAAAATGTGATATAATATTAGCAATAAAAGGAATCTGGAGGATTAGAATCATGGTATCAACGAAAACACAAATAGCTGGCTTTGAGTTTGACAATTGTTTGATGAATGCAGCAGGTGTGGCTTGTATGACGATAGAGGAGTTAGAAGGGGTTAAAAACTCAGCGGCAGGAACCTTTGTCACTAAGACAGCAACCTTGGACTTTCGTCAGGGAAATCCTGAGCCACGCTACCAAGATGTTCCACTTGGTTCTATCAACTCTATGGGCTTGCCAAATAATGGTTTAGACTATTATTTGGACTATCTTTTGGACTTGCAGGAAAAAGAGCCAAACCGAACTTTCTTTTTATCTCTAGTTGGCATGTCTCCAGAGGAAACCCATACTATCTTGAAAAAAGTCCAAGAGAGTGATTTTCGTGGTCTGACTGAGCTAAACCTCTCCTGTCCAAATGTTCCAGGAAAACCTCAGATTGCCTATGATTTTGAGACAACAGACCGGATTTTGGCAGAGGTATTTGCCTATTTTACCAAACCTTTAGGAATTAAATTGCCACCATATTTTGACATTGTTCACTTTGACCAAGCGGCAGCTATTTTCAATAAGTATCCTCTTAAGTTTGTCAACTGCGTCAACTCTATCGGAAACGGCCTTTATATAGAAGATGAGTCTGTCGTTATTCGTCCTAAAAATGGTTTCGGTGGCATTGGTGGTGAGTATATCAAACCAACTGCTCTAGCTAATGTTCATGCCTTTTATCAACGCTTAAATCCTCAAATCCAAATCATCGGAACCGGTGGCGTTTTGACTGGTCGTGATGCCTTTGAACATATCCTCTGTGGAGCGAGTATGGTGCAGGTGGGAACCACCCTTCACAAAGAGGGAGTTGGTGCTTTTGATCGTATTACCAATGAACTGAAAGCAATCATGGAGGAAAAAGGGTACGAGAGCCTAGAGGATTTCCGTGGGAAATTGCGCTATATCGATTAAATGAACTAAAAAGTTAGAAGAAAGGAGAGAAGATGCTAGCCATTGAAGAAAGCCAGAAGTTGACTTTATCAAATTTATCGAGCCTGAGCCTATTTACAGGGACAGATCAGGGTCAGTTTGAAGTTATGAAGAGTCAAGTATTGAAACAGATTGGTTATGATTCTGCCGACCTCAACTTTGCCTACTTTGATATGAAAGAAGTAGTTTACAAGGATGTGGAACTGGAGTTGGTCAGTCTTCCTTTCTTTGCGGATGAAAAAATCGTGATATTAGACCATTTTGTTGATATCACGACTGCTAAAAAACGCTTTTTGACAGATGATGAGCTCAAGTCATTTGAGGAATACTTTGACAATCCTTCACCAACAACCAAGTTGTTAATCTTTGCAGAAGGAAAGTTGGATAGCAAAAGACGGTTGGTTAAATTACTGAAGCGTGATGCCAAGGTCTTTGATGCAGTAGAAGCCAAAGAACAAGAATTGCGCCAGTATTTCCAAAAGTGGAGCCAGAAACAAGGTCTGCAGTTTACCAATCATTCTTTTGAAAATCTTCTTGTCAAATCGGGTTTTCAATTTAGTGAAATCCAGAAAAATCTCCTCTTTTTACAGTCCTATAAGGAAGACTCTGTTATAGAGGAAGAGGATATTGTCAATGCTATTCCCAAGACCTTGCAGGACAATATTTTTGATTTAACTCAGTTTATTCTGACTAAAAAGATGGACCAGGCGCGCGATTTGGTTAGAGACTTGACCTTGCAAGGTGAAGATGAAATCAAACTGATTGCAGTCATGCTAGGACAATTTCGGACTTTTACTCAGGTGAAAATTTTGTCAGAGTCTGGGCAAACAGAATCGCAGATTGGAAGTAGTTTAGGTAGTTTTCTCGGACGCAATCCAAATCCCTATCAGATTAAGTTTGCTCTGAGGGATTCACGAGGACTTTCCTTGAGCTTTTTGAAGCAAGCTATTTCTTATTTGATTGAGACAGACTATCAGATTAAGACAGGTCTTTATGAAAAGAGTTTCCTTTTTGAAAAGGCACTCCTACAGATTGCTAGTCAGGCCAATTGACATTTTTTGAAACTACAACTCGCGTCAGGATTATCTTGTCGTGGGTTTCTTGCTGATTTGCTTGTTTTATTAGAAAGTATTTCAGTGATTTCTTCATCTATAAGCAAAAAACTTGAAAAAAGTGAATGTTTGCGTTATCATTTTCATATAGAAAGAAAAAGAGGTATTACAGATGGCTATTATCTTACCAGAACTTCCATATGCATACGACGCTTTGGAACCATACATCGATGCGGAAACAATGCACTTGCACCATGACAAACACCATCAAACTTATGTCAACAATGCTAATGCAGCTCTTGAAAAACACCCTGAAATCGGTGAAGATCTTGAAGCCTTGCTTGCTGATGTAGAATCTATCCCAGCTGATATCCGTCAAGCGCTTATTAACAATGGTGGTGGACACTTGAACCACGCTCTTTTCTGGGAATTGATGACTCCTGAAAAAACAGCTCCTTCAGCAGAACTTGCAGCAGCAATCGATGCAACATTTGGTTCATTTGAAGAATTCCAAGCAGCCTTCACTGCAGCAGCAACAACTCGTTTTGGTTCTGGATGGGCATGGTTGGTTGTCAACAAAGAGGGTAAACTTGAAGTGACTTCAACAGCAAATCAAGACACACCAATCTCAGAAGGCAAAAAACCAATCTTGGGCTTGGACGTTTGGGAACATGCTTACTACGTAAAATACCGCAACGTGCGTCCTGACTACATCAAAGCTTTCTTCTCAGTGATCAACTGGAACAAAGTAGATGAATTGTACGCAGCTGCTAAATAATGATAGTTGGAGGGAAGAATTGTTCTTCTCTTTTTAAGGTTATATTATTTTGGTCTGACAAAATCGTCAGACTTTTTTCATTTTTATGAGAAACGTGCTAACTGTTAGAAATTATGGTAGAATAAAGTATTAAGTAATCGTGAAAAAAGGATATCTATGCGAAAAGAAATTGCACCTGAATTATACAACTATAACAAGTTTCCTGGTCCTGAGTTCCATTTACACGGGGACAAGGTTGAAACGGAAGGGATAGCTTTTTCCTTGGTGGAAAATATCAAGGATGCCTTTGATGTGACGGCTTTTAATCAGCGTTTTTCAGAAGTCTTAACAAAGTTTGATTATATCGTGGGGGACTGGAGTAATGAACAGCTTCGCCTACGAGGTTTTTACAAGGATGACCGAACAGAAGAAAAACTTGAAAAAATCAGTCGTTTACAAGACTACCTTTTAGAGTATTGTAGTTATGGTTGTGCCTATTTTGTCCTAGAAAATGAAGCCCCTAAGCGAGCATCATTTGACAAGAAAATGCGTAAGAAGGAAGAAGAAACATCTTCTAGAAAAGGAAAGAAATCGACTCAAACTAAACGAAAACCGAATGCAGATAAGAAAAATAGACGTCGTCAGAAAGACCAGCATTCTCAGAAAGAGGACAAGGGACAACGTCATTTTGTCATTCGTCAGAAGTGAGTAGAGAATAAGGAGAAGAAATGAAACCGTCAATTTATAGTTTAACACGTCAAACCATGCAGGAATGGGTTTTGGAGCAGGGAGAAAAGAAATTCCGTGCAGACCAAATTTGGGAATGGCTATATCGTAAACGTGTCCAGTCATTTGAAGAGATGACCAACCTTTCCAAGGATTTGATTGCTAAGCTCAATGACCAATTTGTGGTCAATCCCTTGAAACAGCGTATCGTTCAAGAGTCTGCTGATGGTACCGTTAAATATCTTTTTGAATTGCCTGATGGTATGTTGATTGAGACAGTACTCATGCGTCAACACTATGGTTTGTCAGTCTGTGTGACCACTCAGGTCGGCTGTAATATCGGTTGTACCTTCTGTGCTTCTGGTTTGATTAAGAAACAACGTGACCTCAATAACGGTGAAATCGTAGCACAAATCATGCTGGTTCAGAAATACTTTGATGAGCGTGGTCAGGACGAACGCGTCAGCCATATCGTTGTCATGGGTATCGGTGAGCCCTTTGATAACTACAACAATGTCTTGAATTTCGTCCGTACCATCAATGATGACAAGGGAATGGCTATCGGTGCTCGTCACATTACGGTTTCAACCTCAGGTTTGGCCCATAAAATTCGTGATTTTGCTAATGAAGGAGTTCAGGTCAATCTTGCCGTTTCCCTTCACGCACCTAACAATGAGTTGCGTTCAAGCATCATGAAGATTAACCGTGCCTTTCCGATTGAAAAACTCTTTGCTGCTATTGAGTACTATATCGAAACAACCAATCGTCGTGTAACCTTTGAGTATATCATGCTCAATGAAGTAAATGACGGTGTAGAACAAGCCTTAGAATTGGCTGAATTGCTCAAGAACATCAAGAAATTGTCTTATGTCAACTTGATTCCTTATAACCCAGTTAGTGAGCATGACCAATATAGCCGTAGTCCTAAAGAGCGCGTCCTGGCCTTCTATGATACGCTTAAGAAAAAAGGGGTCAACTGTGTTGTTCGTCAAGAGCATGGTACAGATATTGATGCAGCTTGTGGACAATTGCGCTCTAACACAATGAAACGTGACCGCCAGAAAGCAGTCGCAGCAGTCAATCCTTAATGATGAAGAAGAGTTATAATCATGTTTTGGTCTGGGGAGTCATTTTCTATAGCATTTGTATCGTCTATTTTTGCTTTACTCCTCAAGAACAATCTCCCGTGGGAGTGGAAACTCCAGGTATTCAGCATCTTGGACGCCTGGTTTTTCTTTTGACTCCTTTCAATTCTCTCTGGAAACTAGGTGAAGTGAGTGACATTGGACAATTATATTGGATTTTTCTACAAAATATCCTCAATGTCTTCTTACTTTTTCCTCTGATTTTCCAACTCCTTTATCTCCTTCCAAACTTGCGGAAAACAAAAAAGGTCCTTCTTTTCAGTTTTCTAGTGAGTCTTGGAATCGAGTGTACGCAGTTGGTCTTGGACTTTTTCTTTGATTTTAATCGAGTCTTTGAGATTGATGATTTGTGGACCAATACCTTGGGTGGCTATCTGGCTTGGCTCCTCTATAACCGATTACATAATACTAAATGAAAATCAAAGAGCAAACTAGGAAGCTAGCCGCAGGCTGTACTTGAGTACGGCAAGGTGAAGCTGACGTGGTTTGAATTTGATTTTCGAAGAGTATAAAAACAAGATAAGGAATTAAAATGAGTATTTTAGAAGTTAAAAATCTGAGTCATGGTTTTGGTGACCGTGCAATTTTTGAAGATGTGTCCTTCCGCCTCCTTAAGGGAGAACATATCGGTCTGGTCGGTGCCAATGGTGAAGGAAAATCAACCTTTATGAGCATTGTGACTGGTAAAATGCTGCCAGATGAAGGAAAGGTTGAGTGGTCCAAATATGTGACTGCGGGTTACTTGGATCAACACTCTGTCCTTGCTGAAGGCCAGTCGGTGCGTGATGTTCTCCGTACGGCTTTTGATGAGCTGTTTAAAGCTGAAGCTCGTATCAATGACCTTTATATGGAAATGGCTGAAGACGGTGCGGATGTTGATGCTCTCATGGAAGAAGTTGGCGAACTGCAAGATCGTTTAGAGAGTCGTGATTTCTATACCTTGGATGCTAAGATTGACGAAGTAGCGCGTGCCCTTGGTGTCATGGACTTTGGCATGGATACAGATGTAACTTCTTTGTCAGGTGGGCAAAGAACCAAGGTGCTTTTGGCAAAACTCCTCCTTGAAAAGCCCGATATCTTGCTTTTGGACGAGCCAACCAACTACTTGGATGCTGAGCATATTGACTGGCTCAAGCGCTATCTCCAAAACTATGAGAATGCCTTTGTCCTTATTTCACACGATATTCCATTCTTGAACGATGTTATCAATATCGTCTATCATGTGGAAAATCAACAGCTGACGCGTTACTCTGGTGACTACTACCAGTTCCAAGAAGTCTATGCTATGAAGAAATCTCAGCTAGAGGCAGCCTACGAACGTCAGCAGAAAGAAATTGCGGACCTTAAGGACTTTGTTGCCCGAAACAAAGCGCGTGTTGCAACACGAAACATGGCCATGTCCCGTCAGAAGAAATTGGATAAGATGGATATTATCGAACTGCAAAGTGAGAAACCAAAGCCATCCTTTGATTTCAAACCAGCTCGTACACCAGGGCGTTTTATTTTCCAAGCCAAGGATTTGCAAATTGGTTATGATCGTCCTCTGACCAAGCCTTTAAATCTTACCTTTGAACGTAATCAAAAGGTTGCTATTATCGGGGCAAATGGTATCGGGAAAACAACTCTCTTGAAGTCCCTCTTGGGCATTATTCCACCAATCGCTGGAGAGGTTGAACGTGGAGACTACCTAGAACTTGGCTACTTTGAACAGGAAGTAGAAGGAGGCAATCGTCAAACACCTCTTGAAGCTGTCTGGAATGCCTTTCCTGCCCTTAATCAAGCAGAAGTCCGTGCAGCCCTTGCCCGTTGTGGTTTGACAACCAAGCATATTGAAAGCCAAATTCAGGTTTTGTCAGGTGGGGAACAAGCCAAGGTTCGTTTCTGTCTCTTGATGAATCGTGAAAACAACGTTTTAGTGCTGGACGAGCCGACCAACCATTTGGATGTGGATGCCAAGGATGAACTCAAACGTGCTCTCAAAGAATACAAGGGATCTATTCTTATGGTCTGTCACGAACCAGACTTCTATGAAGGCTGGATGGACCAAATATGGGATTTTAATAATTTAACTTAAGAATGAGAGTAAAAGAAATACAGTACCGAATGTGGATACTGTATTTTTTGGTTTTTAAGATTTAATACTCTTCGAAAATCAAATTCAAACCGCGTCAACGTCGCCTTGCCGTACTCAAGTACAGCCTGCGGCTAGTTTCCTAGTTTGCTCTTTGATTTTCATTGAGTATAAAATCTTAGTCTTTTACCACTTCGATGCTGTCGATTGTGATAGCAGTAGTTGGCTTGTCTTTTTCATCTTTTTCTGCTTTGGCAATCTTATCTACAACATCCATACCGTCAATCACTTGACCAAAGACTGGGTGTTTGCCATCTAGACTAGGGTTTCCCCCTTCTTTATAGGCTTCGATGATTTTCTTTGGATACTTGCTTGTAGGGAGTTTAGCAGAGGTATCTGTAGAGTTTTGGTTGATGAAGAACTGGCTACCATTGGTGTTTGGTTGACCAGTATTAGCCATAGAAAGAGCACCACGGATGTTATATAGATAAGGAGTAATCTCGTTTTTGAAACCAGTTCCCTTGTCTTTAGTTTTATCCTTGTCATGCCAGATAGACTGACCACCTGTACCGTCTCCCTTTGGATCTCCAGTTTGGACCATAAAGCCATCGATGACACGGTGGAAGGTAATACCGTTATAGTAGCCTTCTTTAGCATGAGTGAGGAAGTTTTCAACCGCTAGAGGAGCGAGTTTAGGGAAGAGTTTGATACGGATATCTCCTTGACTTGTGTGGAGAATGACTTCAGCCTCGTCTTCAGCAACTTCTTTAGATAGTTGTGGGAAATTGGCGTTTTCGTTTGTCAAAGCATCATTTAACTCCTTGGCAGATTGGGCAGCTGCTTTGGAACTTTCCTCAGCGGCCAAGCTAGAATCTACATAGTCATCACCACGCAAACTACGTTGGATGCTGCTACATCCAGCTAGGGCTACAGTTGATAGTAAAAGAAGGGTTGCTAGTTTTTTCATTCTGATCCTCTCAAAAATTCATTTCTACCATTGTACCCTAAAAGGAAGTGGATTTCAAATATTAGTGACAAGGTAGTTTTAGAGAAAATCGACCAAAAAATCACTTGATTAGAGATTCTTCTTTGGATGGCGGTTGATAATTCCCTTGTATTGTTCCAGTATCTGCTCCCCTTTGGAGTTAATTTGTAGCCACGAACGGTAAAGTGACTTGCTAATTCTTCTTCTGAAAAGTTGTTATGAAGGGTTTGCTCCAGATCTGCAGCCTTCATCTTAGATAGTCCTGTAATTCCCTTGCTTTTCAGAATATTCTTTTTCATAGTAGCATTGAGATGATCAAGTGAGTCAAAAGCTGTTTCAATGACTGCATAACCTTTTTCCACCAGAGTTTTTAAATGTTTAGGGGCATCAATGTCATAAGTATACTCAAAGTATTTTGGAAACCAGATCTTAAGAAAGCTCGTAAAGCATCACAATTTAGTAAACGTTAATTCGAAAGAATTACTATACTTAAAAAGATTACTTTTTTGGGTGTTCTTTTTTATTTTCTTAAAAAATAATTAACTAGACAATAAATGTCCATCCTTTTTTGTAAAATTAATTTATTATAAAAAGAGGTGAGAGTGAATGAATTACTATCAAGTTGAATTTAAGAATCCTGATGATTTTTTTAAAACTCAGACGAATGATTTTATTACGTCTAATCATTTAATTTTTTTGAAAGAAGGAGAATCATACTATCTTATTTCTCAAGAAAATTACAATGACCAAGAAATTATGAAAAAAATAAATGATTTTTTTGATTATGAGTTCTTACTAGCTAAGGTAGAGCCTTTAATAGAAAGTGATTTTATCAAGAAACTTGGCAGAAGTGATATAGGAGATTTAGTCAAATTCTTACTTAGTGCAGAAAAAGAAAGATTTTCTGAACAATTAAAACCCAATTTAGAAAAGTTGGACGAGTTGAATGATATTATTGCCCTAATTGAATTTAAAGGAGCTATTCGAGAATTCATTGATTATATATCCTTCCAAGAAAAAATAAGCAATAATGAAAATCAACAACATTTTTATATTTTTACTGGTGAGAAAGGAACGGGTAGAAAGTTTGCAATCAAGTTTCTAGAGTCTATCTTTGGTATGAATGCGATATTTGTTAATTGCAATCATTATTTTGTTCCTAAAATGAGTGAAAAAGATTTCGCTGTATTAGTTGATTATCTTTCGGCAAGATCAAAAACAAAATCAGATATTTTTGATAATTTTCGACAAAAGAAGGGGAATTCCTTTAATATTATTATTTCTAGAAGCATTCAAGAAGCAGAAGCTATTAGAAAAGAGTTACTCGATGTTTTTAATAAGGTATCAATTATTAATTTCCCCCGGTATGATGAATCAGAGCTTAAAGGAATTGGTATTCAAATGCTAAATCAAAAAGGTGTTCATTTGAGTAACGAAGATTTTGAACGATTAGTAGCTGAAAATCACGTGCTAAAGGATGCCAAAGAAGTTCGCCTTTTTGTTCAAGAGCTTATTGAATTTGCAGTGCAAAATAATTATGATCCTTCAGAAAAAAATGAATTAAATCTCGATGGATTCATTCTCCAAAATAAATCTTCAGTTGAAGATGAAGAAAATGCGGAGAAAAAGCTGAGTGAATTAATTGGTTTAGAAGAAGTGAAAATGGTCCTAAAGCAGCAGTTAGCATATAGTCGAGTTTCTGTAATGCGTCAGGCACATGGATTTAGTAACGAAGTATTAAATCGTCATCTTGTTTTTTCCGGAAATCCTGGGACTGGGAAAACTGTAGTTGCTAGGCTCTTTTCAGAAATTTTATACAACAATAAGATAATTAAAGAGAATAAGTTAGTGGAGGTAGGTAGAACGGAATTAGTTGGTGAATATGTTGGTCAAACTGCTCCAAAAGTAAAAAGAGTTTTTGATGATGCAAGAGGGGGAGTACTCTTTATAGATGAGGCCTATAGTCTTATTCCAAGTAGTGATAGAGATTTCGGACATGAAGCTATTTCAGCGATTATACAGGAAATGGAAAATCGTCGGGATGAGGTTTTGGTTATTTTTGCTGGTTATGAAGAATTGATGGCTCAATTCATTGAAACTAATCCAGGATTATCCTCTAGAATTTCCAGAGAAATAAAATTTTTCGATTATACAATTGATCAACTAATTGCTATTTTAGAATTGATGATAAATAAAAGACATTATCAATTAACCGACGATTGTAAGATGGTACTACGTCAGCATTTTTCAGAAGTTGTAAATTGTAGCAATTTTGGAAATGCTCGATACGTTCGTAAATTAGTAGATGAGATTGTCTTCTGTCAAGCACAACGCGTGGTTGAAGGTGATAAGATTCAATTAGAAGATGAAAACTTTTTAAATCAAATTACATTGACAGATATCAATAAGGCTATTGTAGCTATTGAAGCAAAATCTTCAAAATCAATATCGTTGATAGGATTCGGAAGGTAGAGAAATCTATAGTAGGCTCTAAAAGAAGAAATCGGTGCTTGAAAAAGAGTACTATCAGTAAAAGATTTGAACTAAGAAATTGATTGAATCTGAACCATTGGGAATGCTATAATATTAGTAAAGGATTAGAATTATATGAACGACCAAGAACGCTTATTAACTATATTTTTACGCTTACAGTCTGGCGCGCATTTATCTAAGGCTCAGCTTGCTGATGAATTTGGTGTTAGTGAAAAAACTATACAACGAGATTTTTCTCTCTTGTCTGGTTTCTTAGATACACAACCAATGGTTGCAGCAGAGCTTGCTTATGATGCAAAGCACCATACAAGATACTTAAAAGGAAAATCTTTGTTTAATAAAAAGGATATTCTTGTAATTTCAAAGATTTTACTAGAAAATCGATCTTTGAATAAGGAAGAAAACAAGTCATTACTTGATAGTTTATTAGCACTTATTTCAAAAGATGAGCAAAATGAAGTTTCCAGTATTATTGCAAGTGAGTTGCTAAATTATGCACCATTGTCAGATACACAAAATCGTATTGATAAGGTTTGGGAATGGTCTGAAATGATTCGTAAGGAATTGCTACTAGATATTGAATATCAATCTCCCTATAATACTAAAAAGCATCATACCATTTTCCCGGTATCGCTTTATTATGATACTCATTACTTTTACATAGTAGCTTATAATTTAGTTTTTGATTCTTATATGACCTTGAAACTAGATAGAATTCTTAGTTGGGTAGAATCTAAAGAAAAGAAAAAACCTTCTCTCTCATATGGAAGAAAATTTCGTGATGGAGACATTCGTAATAAACGTGTAGATCCATTCATAGGAAAAGAGTTAAAGATCAGAGTCCTATTTGTCAATGATTCAGCAATTGTTGTTGATCAATTCCCAACAGCAAAAATTATTGAAAAAACATCAAATGGTAATATTATTGAATTTGTGAGTCAGGATACACCAGGGCTGAAGAGGTGGCTATTGGGTCAAGCGGAATCCTTAAGGGTATTGTCTCCACAGTCGTTAATTGATGACATGAAGATTCTTATTAAGAAAATGGAAGAAAATTACATTGACTAGATGTTTGAGAAAGACTGGGAGAAAGTTTTATCTGTTATAAAAGAATACTGTGAATTTCACCAACTAAAGGAGAAGATGAAATGAGTAGAGTTATATATAGAACTCGTCCATTTAGCCCCTACGCTAAGTATAGCAAGTATTGGAACGAATACATTCAAGAGGGTGACGAGATTATTAAGTACGTTTTTAATAAAGTTAAATTTCCCGACAGAGAATTAAGAAATAAAATATACTCAGATGAGAAACAAAGATGGACTATAGGTGATATTAATCTTCCTGATTGGTTATATGGATATGTGGTCAACGCTGATTTATCTGACAATGCCAAAAAAATTGTCAAACAATGGAGATTAGAGAAGTATATTTTTGAGTTAAATAATTACAAAGAAAAAGGCTATTTCATTGATGAAGAAAAGAAAATTGTGATAACGGATCGGGAAATATTAATGTTCCGAGAAGACTCAGAAATACCTTATTGGGATAAAATCACTTCCTTAGTAAAAGAAGCTTATAATCGTATTCGTATTACGCCTCAAATGTTGGAGTTGGTAAAAAAAGATTTTGAGACTCAAACAGTGGATTATGAAATACTTTGTGAAATGGCTGAACAAAATAGGAAGAAAAACGAAGAGAAAGAAAAAGAATTTTTAGCCAAGCAGCAAGAATTACAAGAGAAAAAAGATTACGAAGTAGCTATTCAATTGTTTTTAAGACTACAAAAAAACTTAGTTGATATAAAGCCAAAGTTAAGTGAAGAAGGAAGAAAAGAAATTGATCATCTTCTTAATTTAATCGATGAATCAGAAGTAAGTCGTGTTAGATATGATATTTTACATCAAGCGGGAGTCGAAATAATCTTGAAAGAAAAAAGTAAGAGAGGCTAATTTGAATGGATTATGTGACTAGAATACATTTAAAAAGAGACGATAACATTAGGAAAGAGTTAATTGGCTTCTGTTTAAATAATTCTGAACAGTATCTTGCACTTGGTTGGAGTCGCTTAAGTAGCGATATTCGGGAAGAAGACTTTAATGAATACTATGGACGAATAAAAAAAGAAAGAGGCAGAGCGAATCCAGCAATAAATGTTTTTAAGGATGCTCAGATAGATGATTTATTCTGGACACGAGATTTAAGTGGAAATTATTGGATATGTAAAGCGAAATCTCAAGCCAAAGTAGTTTGTGATACTCATTTGGATATTGGATCAGTTATCCAAGTTGATGCATTTAACGTGGGAATGCAAGTCCCTGGACAGATAAAGTCATCGTTTAATAGACCTCTTGGTGGTACAGTTGAGAGGATACGGGATAAAAGCATAATTGAATATTCAAAATTGATATTTAATAAATTTTCGAAAAAGAATTATTTTGAGGTAACAACCTATAGTGGAGGTCTCCTCGATAATCTACCTGAATTTGATTTAGAAGAACTTGTCATCTCATATCTTCAAATTAAGGAAAACTACTATGTCCTTTCTAATTCAATTGCAAAGAAATCAACTACTATAAAAATTGAATGTGAAATGATTTCAAGAGAAATTGATAACCCGAGAAAAGCAGTAGTTCAAGTGAAAGGAAAGAAAGCAAAGGAACTTGACGCCTTAGAATTTAAACAATACTTAGATGAAGGCTATATAGTATATTTATATGCTCCGAGAGTGATAAATTTAGATAAGATTGAAAATGTAGTTAGGATAGGGGACAACGATTTGTTAGATTTCTATGAGAAGTATAAGTTGATCCTACCAGCATCTATCACTCAGTGGGAAAACTTATTTATTGGGGATTGATAAATGATGAATATGTCGCAATTTCATGAATATATAATTGTATGAACTTTTTAGTAAAATTTAGCTCAATTCGTGTGTTTTTAGGGTGAAATTCACACCATTTAATTGAAAGTTATTCAAATTAGATGAAAATTTGTTTTCTAAAAAAACGAGAAAACGTTGATTTTAAGAGAATTTTGAATCATATTCGAATGGAAATTTTTAAAATCATGTTTCGGTGGTAAAAGTTCCAAAGTGGATTCTCCATAGTAGAATGATATCTCCTGCCAGGAGATTGTCTTTAAGTAGTACCATATTTCGTTTAGGAACGGGCTTGGGATTTAGGAGCCAAGCATCCACATCACGTTCAGGAGAGATAAAGGTTTTGACTTGATGGTCTTTGTAAATGTTCTCTATTGTAGTATTCATAAAGTTTCTCTTTCTAATTTATCTTTATTAGTCTAACCAATTTATAAATGGTGTAAAAATTTTATAGTCTGTCAAGTTTTTTTCTTGACACCTGCCAGAAATCTGCTATAATAGAACATGTGCTAAATAGCTCAGCTATTTCACCGAAATAAAAAATAAGAAAAGAGACTTTAAAAATGGCAGTTAAAATCCGTTTGACTCGTATGGGTTCTAAGAAAAAACCTTTCTACCGTATCAACGTAGCAGATTCACGTTCACCACGTGACGGACGTTTCATCGAAACAGTTGGAACTTACAACCCACTTGTTGCTGAAAACCAAGTAACTTTGAAAGAAGACCGCGTTCTTGCATGGTTGGCTGATGGAGCTCAACCTTCAAATACAGTTCGCAACATCCTTTCAAAAGAAGGTGTATTGAAGAAATTCCACGATTCTAAATTCTCAAAATAAGTTTAAAGTAGGTTGACAGATGGATACGATTGAAAATCTCATTATTGCGATTGTGAAACCCTTGATTTCACAACCAGATGCCTTAACTATCAAGATTGAAGATACACCAGAGTTTTTGGAATATCATTTGGATCTTGATCAAAGCGATGTGGGTCGTGTAATCGGTCGTAAGGGTCGCACTATTTCTGCGATAAGAACGATTGTCTACTCTGTCCCAACTGAAGACAAAAAAGTAAGAATCGTTATTGACGAAAAATAAGAAGGGCGGGACGAATGTCTCGCTTTTTTTGCAAGGAGCAGGATATGAAGGATTTAACGTTTAGACAATTACAAGACTACCTACTGGAACATTACCAGCAGTCTCGGACTGAGGAAGGTCTCTTTATGAAGTTAGTGGAGGAAGTCGGAGAAGTAGCTGAAGTTTTGAATGGGCGCTCTGGTCGAAAAGAGGGAGTTCAAGATTCGAACGAGGAACTAGCAAAAGAACTGGCTGATATCATTCACTATACAGTTGCTATCGCAGCTATTAATGATATTGACCTTATCAAGACTATCTTTGAGAAAGACAAAACTGCAGCCATTAAGTACCAACATGAACGTGATTTGGAAGGATTTTTGAAGGGGGACCTCTAAGACAATAATAAATGATTTTTACTAATAAAGAAGGTATTAGTAAATATAAGAAAGAGAAAGCAAGGAAAATGGTAGATTATGCTATAAAAGTAAGGAATTTCCAAGAGGTAGACAAGCTAGAACTTGTGAGATAAGAACGAGAAAAGCAGGTCAGCATAGCTGCCTCCTTTATAGGCAACGAGAAAGCATTTATCAGCTTGAAAGAGTGATAGTAGGCATAAAATATAAATCCTAGAAATAGCATCTAGCATTTTACTATGCTACAATGGAAAGACAGTCTCAAAGAATTCTAGTCAATTAATCTTTAGAATAGCTATTTTTAAAGGGAGTAACAGTCTATGAACGAGAAAACAAAAGCTTACCTAGCAGCTTTATCCTTTTCAGCAATCATTGGATTTTCTTTTTTATTTACTAAGATTGCTTTAGGCTATGCCAGTCCTCTCACAAACTTAGCGCATCGCTATACAATCGCAGCTTTAGTAATGGTTGTTCTTTATCAAACCAAACTTATTAAAGTGAGTTTAAGTAGAAAAGATATTCTTTCTATTCTGCCTATGAGTCTTTTCTATCCTCTTCTCTTTTTTATTTTTCAATCCTTTGCTTTACAGTATATATCGTCTTCTGAAGCTGGAATTTTACAGGCTCTTGTCCCGATTTTTACTCTCCTTTTAGCATCGGCCTTTCTCAAGGAAAAGACAAGCTTGCTTCAAAAGTTCTTTTTATTTTTATCCGTAGCAGGAGTAGTTTTCATCTTCCTTAGCAAAGGAGCTAACTTCGGTACTGAGACTGCTAGCTTTGGCTTTCTCTTGATGTTGGGATCTGTTCTCGCCAATGCAATAAGCAATATCCTCAGCAAGTCCAAAGGAGGTCGCTATCAGGCCATAGATATGACAGCTGTTGTGATATTTGTTGGCTTCGTCACCTTTAATACGCTGAGTCTGACCTCGCACTATCTAGATGGCAACATATTAGCTTACTTTGCGCCACTTGGACAGGTATCTTATCTGCTTTCAATTCTCTATTTGGGAATTCTAGCCTCTATCGTTACTGGTAGTCTCTCTATCTATGCTATTGTTCAACTTGGAGCATCGACCGTTAGTGTCTTTGGTAATCTTGGAACAGTTTTGACTATTCTAGCCGGAGCTCTTATCCTCCACGAACCAATTTATAGCTACCATGTGATCGGAGCAACATTGATTATTGCTGGAATTTTAGGCATGAATCTGATGAGAAAAAAGTAAAGATTGCTAAGCAGTCTTTTTCTTAATCTAAATGATACAGAAAATTCAAAATTTTTAATGGACTAAGTTTAGAAAACGATGATTTTAATATAGCATGATAAAATAGATAAAAAGAATAATACTAGGATAAAGAAGAGAGAGTTTAGAAATGAAGCAAAATGATATAGCTGAAGCTATTGCTTTTTATAACAGAAAACCCGAGACTTTGGTACGTCACATTATACCAGGCTTAGATTGTGATTTGGTTGTTTATCATCGTCCTGGAAACGCAAGTAAAGGCCACATTATTTTTTATCATGGAGCTTGTGGCCGTAGTCAGATGTGGGCTCACCAGTATGATGCCTTTGAAGGATTTGACCTCTATTTTGTCAACGTTAGAGGACAGGGTGAATCACCTATGAAAGTTGGCCTACCCGACTTAGAAGGTGCTGTTCAAGATGTAGATGCTATTTTGTCCTATTTCCAGTTGGATAAGGTGATATTGGTTGGTCATTCTTGGGGAGGAAATCCACTTCAAGAGTACACCTTTCGCCATCCAGAAAGAGTCCTAGCCTTGGTCATGGTAGATAGTTGGGGACAGCATCGTTACCTATCAGATAAAGAGAGAAATCGCATAAAATATAGTTCCCTTATGTATAAAACGATTCCTTGGAAGTTGATTGCAGATAAGAACTCAAAAATGTGTACAGATAATCCTATCACAAGAGAATTAGTCAAGACGGCAATCATAGAAACTGGGCGAGATGTTTTCTTGAACCTTGGAATCACAGGTTTCTTGGCAGTTCATGAGATAGAAGGATATAAAGGAAACCCTCCTATGCTATTAGTAAGAGGCGAAAATGATTTTCCCAAACACCTAAAAATGATCTACGATGATATCATTGCCTTAAATCCCAATGCGCGTCAAGTAACGATTTCAGATAGTAAACACCAACCGATGAATGACCATCCTAAAGAGTTTAATCAGCTTATTGGTGAATTTTTTGAAGAAGTAGTAGGCCCGTAAGATAGGAACTATCCAACTTGAGAAAATCTTTGGAACGTGATAAAATAAAGGATAAGGATTTTTAATAATTCATTATATAGAACGAGTGGATTTCTTTATGAAGAGGTTTGAAGTATCTACAGAAATTGGTAGTCTCTCTGTTACTTATCAAAAACAAAAGAAAATGCTAGTTTGTTTAAGTGGCGCAGGTTTGCTACCAAGTTATGAAAATTTTTCACTTATACTTGAAAAACTTCCTCCTACAATTGGTTATTTGACAATTGATTTTCCGAACACAGGTAGGAGTCCGATTCATGACCAATCTGCTAAAAATCTGGATAATCTTGCAGATGCGGTTTATGAAGTACTTGAAGAATTGGCGATTTCTGAATATATACTTTGTGTACATAGTTTGAGTGGAATTTTAGCTTGCAAATTGCTCAACAAACCAATTAAGTGTCAGGCTTTAGTAGCAATTGAACCGACAACTAAAAAAGTCATGTTTGCTGATTTTTCAGAAAATCCTTATCCAGAAATGGAAGAGCAGATGAGGCTGATTGACGAGTATGGTCCTGAACTTTATTTTAAGAACTTAACTCAAGCAACATTTAGCATTGAAATTAATAAAGAAATCTGGGAAATAATGCAAGAAAAAGGTTCAGAGTTGGAAAATCAAGATACAGGATTTCAGATATCTGGAGAGATTACTGAGGAAGATTTTGAGAATGTATCTATAGAATCTTATATCCCTGTATTTATTTTTTGTCAGCCTTATAGAGAAAAAGAGTACAGAGAATCAGAATATTGGACTTCCAATACTAAACTCATTTTAGGAGGGAATCACCATTATTTACAATGGTCAGAATCAGAAAAAATTGCGGCTATTATTCAAGAGTTGTCAGAATAATATGGAAAGAAGGAGACTACAGGAGACAAGATGAACTACTTTAATGTTGGGAAAATCGTCAATACGCAGGGGTTACAGGGTGAGATGCGAGTCTTGTCTGTGACGGATTTTGCAGAAGAACGGTTTAAAAAAGGAGCTGAGCTGGCTTTGTTTGATGAAAAAGATCAGTTTGTTCAAACAGTAACTATTGCTAGCCACCGTAAACAGAAGAACTTTGACATCATTAAATTCAAAGATATGTACCATATCAACGCTATCGAAAAGTACAAAGGATACAGTCTCAAGGTCGCTGAGGAAGATTTGAACGATCTAGACGATGGTGAATTCTACTATCACGAGATTATTGGTTTGGAAGTCTATGAGGGTGATAACTTGATTGGAACTATCAAGGAAATCCTGCAACCAGGTGCTAACGATGTCTGGGTGGTCAAGCGAAAAGGCAAGCGTGATTTGCTCTTGCCTTATATCCCACCAGTGATTCTCAATGTTGATATTCCAAATAACCGCGTCGATGTGGAAATCTTAGAAGGGTTAGACGATGAAGATTGATATTTTAACCCTTTTTCCAGAGATGTTTTCTCCGCTAGAGCACTCAATCGTTGGAAAGGCTCGAGAAAAGGGGCTCTTGGATATCCAGTATCATAATTTTCGAGAAAATGCTGAAAAGGCCCGCCATGTCGACGATGAGCCCTACGGAGGCGGTCAGGGGATGTTGCTCCGAGCCCAACCCATTTTCGATGCCTTTGATGCTATTGAAAAGAAAAATCCGCGCGTCATTCTCCTCGATCCTGCTGGAAAGCAGTTTGATCAGGCTTATGCTGAGGATTTGGCCAAAGAAGAGGAACTGATCTTTATCTGTGGGCACTACGAGGGGTATGACGAGCGCATTAAGACTTTGGTGACAGATGAGATCTCCTTGGGTGACTATGTCTTAACTGGTGGAGAATTGGCGGCCATGACCATGATTGATGCGACGGTTCGCCTGATTCCAGAAGTGATTGGCAAGGAGTCCAGCCACCAAGATGATAGTTTTTCTTCTGGCCTTCTTGAATATCCTCAGTACACACGTCCCTATGATTATCGAGGTATGGTTGTACCAGATGTATTGATGAGTGGTCACCATGAAAAGATTCGTCAGTGGCGATTGTATGAGAGTTTGAAGAAAACCTATGAACGCAGACCGGATTTGCTTGAACATTATCAACTGACAGCAGAAGAAGAAAAAATGCTGGCAGAAATCAAAGAAAACAAAGAATAAAGGAGAAACCTATGCAAGTAATCAAACGTGATGGAGAAATTGCTGAATTTAATCCAGACAAGATTTACCAAGCTATCTTAAAGGCAGCTCAGACTGTCTATGTATTGACAGATGATTTACGTCAAAACCTTGCACAAGTCACTAAGAAAGTGGTTTTGGATTTGGAAGAGGCCAAGGTGGAACGTGCTACCATTAGCATGATTCAGTCTATGGTTGAACATCGTCTACTAGGTGCAGGTTACATTACCATTGCAGAACACTACATTTCCTATCGTCTACAACGTGACTTGGAAAGAAGTGGTTATGGAGATCATATCGCAGTTCATTTACATTTTGAACAAATTCGCTAAGAAAAAGAGTGGGATGAAGCAACTACATCTCACTCTTTCTTAAATCTATTTTTTTGGGCTGTTTGGACGGTTGAAGGGACAAATCGTAGGCGTTGAATATCGCTTATGCGGATAATACGGGTCACATTTTTTGCAAAATTTTTCACGATAATTTGCTGGCGTTGCTGATCGTATTTGATGATGTCACCTGTAAAGCTTGTTTCAGACAAGATAAGGTGAACAGCGGTTTGTTTCTGGATAGCCTCTTCAATAGTAGCAGTCAGGGAGTTGGTTTCAGTATGGTCAGGCTGGTCATGTCCATTTAAAAAGTCATGTATTTTATCTAGAACTTGCTGGAATTTATATCTCATATTGGCCTCCCTTCTTTTATATCAATATTATATAAAATTTTCCTAAAATCTACAAGATTTTACGAATAAACTAATGAAAGCTAAAAAAGGAGAAGAAAATGGCAGAATTTACATTTGAAATCGAAGAGCACTTGTTGACTCTTTCTGAAAACGAAAAAGGTTGGACCAAGGAAATTAACCGTGTGAGCTTTAATGGTGCCCCTGCAAAGTTTGATATTCGTGCTTGGAGTCCAGACCATACTAAAATGGGCAAAGGGATTACTCTTTCCAATGAAGAATTTCAAACGATGGTGGATGCCTTTAAAGGTAAATAATACTCTTCGAAAATCAAATTCAAACCGCGTCAGCTTCGCCTTGCCGTACTCAAGTACAGCCTGCGGCTAGCTTCCTAGTTTGCTCTTTGATTTTCATTGAGTATAAGTTTTCAAAATGAAAGAAAAGGATATTGAGTTATGACAACTCGATATCCTTTTTTAGTTAGCAAAGTAAGCTTGATTTTTAAGGCGTTGAAGTAATGGACGGCTAATAAAACTAATAGCAATAATTTTACCAAGATCTGGAATGATAAAGGGAATAACCCCCACCACAAGAGCTTTTTCAAATGCCATTCCAGCTAGGAAATGCAAGCTTAGAATCCCGCCGACAAAGACAAGGGCATCACCCAAGAGGTTTGCAAGAAAAATATTGACAATCCCACTCTTGCTGTTGGTTAGAGAGGAAGTAAGTCCAGAGTAAATGAGATAAAACCAAAGATAGCCTGCAGTGGGGCCAACTAAAGCCTGAAAACCAGCTCCACCTCCTGCAAAGACAGGAAGACCGATAGCACCTAGAAGAAGATAGAGTCCAACAGAAAGTACAGCCTCTCTCGGTCTGAAGACAGTAGCAATCAAGCCGATTGCAAAGTTTTGAAGAGTGAAGGGGACGGGTCCAATTGGAAGACTGATTTGTGCCAAAACAGCAATGAGAGCAGCCCCAATAGCAGGGATAGCATAAACGTGAGCTTTTTTCAAAATAGTTAACCTCTTTTCTGATGTATAGTAACTATTATACTCGTAGAGTAATTATTGTCAACCAATTTTTTAATACAAGGTAACAAAAACTGTAACGGCCGATTTGCTGACTAATTAAGTTGGATAATTGTTTTGTTGATTCGAAAATTATCAAAAAAGAAGCAGACACATTTGTATCAGCTTCTTTTGTTTCGATTAACGCATAGTTACAAATTCTTCGGATGCAGTTGGGTGAATCGCCACAGTTGCATCAAAGTCTGCCTTGGTTGCTCCCATTTTGATAGCAACAGCAAATCCTTGAATCATTTCATCAACACCGTAGCCAATTCCATGAAGTCCGACAACTTTTTCTTCTGAACCAGCTGTTATGAGTTTGAAACGGGATTCTTGTCTATTGCTAGTAACGGCAGAGTACATAGATGCAAAGCTTGATTTGTAAACCTTGATTTGCTCTTGACCATATTCTTTGATAGCTTGTTCTTCTGTCAATCCCACAGTTCCTATAGCAGGGTGTGAAAAGACAACAGTTGGAATAGTTGTGTAGTCCATTTTAGCAGTTGTTTTTCCGTTAAAGAGACGCTCAGATAAAGTACGTCCAGCCTTGATAGCAACTGGAGTTAGTTCTTTTTCCCCTGTTACATCACCTAGAGCGTAGATTCCTTCAACAACAGTATTTTGGTATTTATCCACTTGGATAAAGCCACGTTCATTCAGAGTTACTCCAGCTTTTTCAAGTTGCAAGCTCTTAACGTTTGGACGGCGACCTGTAGCCCAGATAACTTGGCTAGCTGTGTGACTAGTACCATCTTCGAAATGAATGGTAATGCCCTCAGCAGTTTTTTCTAACTTGGCAGGGACTTTGTGAGTATGAAGTGGCAAGTTTGTTCTTTCCATTTCCTTTACCAAACCTTCAACGATGTAAGAATCAAAACCACGTAAAGGACGATCACGACGAACAAAGAGATCTGTCTTGACACCAAAGGTGTGGAGTACGCCAGCCAATTCAACAGCGATATAACCGGCGCCTAGAATTGCAACTGACTCTGGCAATTCTTCCCAGGCAAATACATCATCAGAAGAGCCACCTAGTTCAGCACCGGGAATGTTTGGAATACTTGGATGGGCACCAGTAGCAATCACGATATGTTTAGCACGAATCAGTTCACCATTTACGCTGACAGTATGAGAATCTACAAATTCAGCATGACCTTCAATCAAATCTACACCGTTGCGTTTAAAACTGCCATCATAAGAAGAACGAGCGCGATCAATGTAGGCTTCACGATTACGACGTAGTGTTGCAAAGTCAAAGTTAAGATCAGTAGTCTTAAAGCCGTAGTCTTCTCCAAATTGATGGAAAGTCTCAGCGATTTGTGCCCCGTACCACATGATTTTTTTAGGAACACAACCGACGTTGACGCAGGTTCCGCCTAGTTTCTTTTCCTCGATAACGGCTGCTTTAGCTCCGTGTTCACCAGCACGGTTCATGGTAGCAATTCCTCCACTACCTCCACCGATAGCAATGATATCATATTCTCTCATTGAAAACTCCTTTGTACTCTTTGAAATAGTAGAGTGTCATTTTTTGATAGTCATATTCTATCTTTTTTTTTATCTGATTGCAAAAATCTGCTACGTTCAAAAAAATTAAAGAAAAGGCTTGCAAAAAGGAAAAATAAAGTGTATTATATAACTAGTACAATGGCAATAAAAATAGATTCCGAACAATAATCAAATCCTGAAATGTCATTATTTCGTTCTGAACTGTTATTGTTTATATTTGGTAATTTTTATATAATATTGTTAAGGACTTTAAATCAAAAAGGAGTTTCATTATGAAAAAGAATCGCAAAGCTAAAAAGTGGCAATTGTATGCAGCAATTGGTGCTGCAAGTGTAGTTGTATTGGGGGCTGGAGGGATTTTGCTCTTTAGACAACCATCTCAGACTGCTGTAAAAGATGAGCCTACTCATCTTGTTGTTGCTAAGGAAGGAAGCGTGGCATCCTCTGTTCTATTATCAGGGACAGTAACGGCAAAAAATGAACAATATGTTTATTTTGATGCTAGTAAGGGAGATTTAGATGAAATCCTTGTTTCTGTGGGTGATAAAGTCAGCGAAGGACAAGCTTTAGTCAAGTACAGTAGTTCAGAAGCACAGGCTGCCTATGATTCAGCTAGTCGAGCAGTAGCTAAGGCAGACCGTCATATCAACGAACTCAATCAAGCACGAAATGAAGCCACTTCAGCTCCCGCTCCACAGTTACCAGCGGAAGGTACAGCAGCTCAAGCTCCAGTCTCAGGCAATGCAGTGTCATCTATTGATGCACAGCTAGGTGATGCTCGTGATGCACGTGCAGATGCAGCAGCGCAATTAAGCAAGGCTCAAAGTCAGTTGGATGCCATGACGGTTCTCAGTACCTTAGAGGGAACTGTGGTCGAAGTTAACCACAATGTTTCTAAATCTCCAACAGGAGCTAGCCAAGTGGTCGTTCATGTCGTAAGTAATGAAAACTTGCAAGTTAAGGGAGAACTATCTGAATATAACCTTGCCAATTTATCTGTTGGACAAGAAGTAACCTTTACTTCTAAAGTTTACCAAGATAAGAGCTGGACTGGTAAGATTAGCTATATCTCTGACTACCCTAAAAACAATGGCGAAGCAGCGAGTACAGCGGCTGCCGCAGCAGCTGGTAATTCTGGCTCAAAATATCCATATACCATCGATGTTACAAGTGAAATTGGTGATCTGAAACAAGGATTCTCTGTAAGTGTTGAGGTCAAGAACAAGAGTAAAGCTATTTTGGTTCCTTTAACAAGTGTTGTTATGGAAAATGATAAGAATTATGTCTGGGTACTTGACGAGCAGAAAAAGGCCAAGAAAGTGGAAGTTGGTTTGGGAAATGCTGATGCAGACAACCAAGAAATCACTTCAGGTCTGACAAATGGAGTCAAGGTCATCAGTAACCCAACGTCTTCTCTAGAGGAAGGAAAAGAGGTGAAGGCTGATGAAGCAACTAATTAGTCTCAAAAATATCTGCAGAAGCTACCGTAATGGTGACCAAGAACTGCAGGTTCTCAAAAATATCAATTTAGAAGTGAATGAGGGTGAATTTGTTGCCATCATGGGACCATCTGGTTCTGGTAAATCTACACTGATGAATACGATTGGCATGTTGGATACACCAACCAGTGGAGAGTATTATCTTGAAGGTCAAGAAGTTGCTGGACTTGGTGAAAAACAACTAGCCAAGGTCCGCAACCAACAAATCGGATTTGTCTTTCAGCAGTTCTTTCTTCTATCCAAACTCAATGCTCTGCAAAATGTAGAATTGCCCTTAATTTACGCGGGAGTTTCGGCTTCAAAACGTCGCAAGTTAGCTGAGGAATATCTAGATAAGGTTGAATTGACTGAGCGTAGTCACCATTTGCCTTCAGAATTATCTGGTGGCCAAAAGCAACGTGTAGCTATCGCGCGTGCCTTGGTAAACAATCCTTCTATTATCCTAGCGGACGAACCGACAGGAGCCTTGGATACCAAAACAGGTAACCAAATCATGCAACTATTGGTTGACTTGAACAAAGAAGGAAAAACCATTATCATGGTAACGCATGAGCCTGAGATCGCTGCTTATGCCAAACGCCAGATTGTCATTCGTGATGGCGTCATTTCATCTGATAGTGGTCTCGTAGAAAAGGAGGAAAACTAAGATGCAGAATCTGAAATTTGCCTTTTCATCCATTATGGCCCACAAGATGCGTTCTTTCTTAACCATGATTGGGATTGTTATCGGTGTTTCCTCAGTTGTTGTGATTATGGCTCTAGGTGATTCCATGTCTCGTCAGGTCAATAAAACCATGACCAAGTCACAGAAGAATATTCATGTTTTTTTCTCGCCAATTAAAAGTAAAGATGGTTCTTTTACCCAAAAACAATCAGCTTTGACAGTTTCTGGGAAAGAAGAGGAAGTTTTTGTTGAACCACCAAAACCTCAAGAAGCTTGGGTCAAGGAAGCTGCTAATCTCAAGGGAGTGGATAGCTACTATTTAACCAACTCGACGAATGTTACCTTAACCTACAAGGATAAAAAGGTCGAACACGCTAACATGACAGGTGGAAATGTCACTTATATGGATGCGGTCGAAAATGAAATCATTGAAGGTCGTGGTCTTAGAGAGCAAGATTATAAAGATTTTGCAAGTGTGATTATCCTAGATGATGAACTAGCCAATAGCCTTTTTGGTTCAGCAAAAGATGCACTCAATCAGATTGTTGAAGTAAATGAAATCAGCTACCGTGTTATTGGTGTCTATGAAAGTAAAGAAGCTAAGGCTGCAAAAACCTTTGGAGTCGGAGGACTACCAATTACGACTAATATTTCTCTTGCGGTCAATTTTAACACAGACGAGATTTCAAATATTGTCTTTCGTGTTAATGATACCAGCTTGAGCCAGACTTTGGGGCCAGAGTTGGCAAGAAGAATGACGGAGATTGCTGGTCTCCAACAAGGGGAGTATCAGGTAGCAGATGCAACAGAAGCCTTCAACGAAGTTCAACAAATGTTCGGCTTTATAACTACGATTATTAGTGCCATTGCGGGGATTTCCCTCTTTGTTGGAGGGACTGGTGTTATGAACATTATGCTTGTTTCGGTGACAGAGCGTACCCGTGAGATTGGTCTCCGTAAGGCTTTGGGTGCAACGCGTGCCAATATTTTAATTCAGTTTTTGATTGAATCCATGATTTTGACCTTGCTTGGTGGAGTTATTGGTCTAACCATTGCGACAGGCTTAACAGCTATAGCTGGTCTACTCTTGCAAGGATTGATAGCTGGTATAGAAGTAGGAGTATCAATCCCAGTTGCCCTATTTAGCCTTGCAGTTTCGGCTAGCGTGGGTATGATTTTTGGAGTTTTGCCAGCCAACAAGGCTTCGAAACTTGATCCAATTGAAGCCCTTCGTTATGAATAGAATAAACAAGATGGACACTCGTCTATCTTGTTTTTGTATGGATTTCCCTATCGAAAATCCTTAAAAATGTGATATAATGAAGTGTTAGAAAAACAGGTTTCATTTGCCTGGAAAGGAAAAATTATGTCTGAAAAGAATTTTTATATTACAACACCGATTTACTATCCATCTGGTAAACTTCATATCGGATCTGCCTACACAACTATCGCATGTGATGTCCTAGCACGTTACAAACGCCTGATGGGCTACGATGTCTTTTATTTGACAGGTCTTGATGAGCATGGTCAAAAGATTCAACAAAAAGCAGAAGAAGCTGGCATTACACCACAAGCCTATGTTGATGGAATGGCAGTTGGAGTCAAAGAACTCTGGCAATTACTCGATATCTCATACGATAAATTCATCCGCACAACTGATGATTACCATGAAAAGGTAGTGGCGCAGGTCTTTGAACGCTTGCTGGCTCAAGATGACATCTACTTGGGTGAATACTCGGGCTGGTATTCAGTTTCAGATGAGGAATTCTTTACAGAAAGCCAGCTTGCGGAAGTATTCCGTGATGAAGCTGGAAATGTGACTGGCGGTATTGCTCCATCAGGTCACGAAGTGGAATGGGTATCTGAAGAGTCTTATTTCCTTCGTCTTAGCAAGTACCAAGATCGTCTGGTAGAATTTTTCAAAGCTCATCCTGAATTTATCACTCCAGATGGTCGTCTGAATGAAATGCTTCGCAACTTTATCGAGCCAGGTTTAGAGGATTTGGCAGTTTCTCGCACAACCTTTACATGGGGTGTTCCGGTACCATCTAATCCTAAACACGTTGTCTACGTTTGGTTTGATGCTCTGCTCAACTATGTGACAGCTCTTGGCTACGATCAAGACGAACACGCTAACTTTGACAAGTTCTGGAACGGAACAGTCTTCCACATGGTTGGAAAAGACATCCTTCGTTTTCACTCAATCTACTGGCCAATCCTTCTTATGATGTTGGATATCAAATTGCCAGAACGTTTGATTGGTCATGGTTGGTTTGTCATGAAAGACGGAAAGATGTCTAAATCTAAAGGGAATGTTGTCTATCCTGAAATGTTGATAGAGCGTTTTGGACTAGATCCACTTCGTTACTACCTCATGCGTAGCCTTCCAGTTGGTTCAGACGGAACCTTTACTCCGGAAGACTATGTTGGCCGTATCAATTATGAATTGGCTAATGACCTTGGAAACCTCCTCAACCGTACTGTTTCTATGATTAACAAGTACTTTGATGGACAAATTCCAGCCTATGTAGAGGGCGTGACAGAGTTTGATCATGCTCTTGCTGAGGTTGCAGAACAATCAATCGCAGACTACCATACACACATGGAAGCAGTTGACTACCCACGTGCACTTGAAGCAGTCTGGACTCTTATTTCACGTACGAATAAATACATCGACGAGACAGCTCCATGGGTCTTGGCCAAGGATGAAGCTCTTCGTGACCAATTAGCAAGTGTTATGAGTCACTTGGCAGCCAGCCTTCGTGTTGTAGCTCACTTGATTGAACCGTTTATGATGGAAACCAGTCGTGCAGTTTTGACTCAACTTGGTTTAGCAGAAGTTGCTAGCCTTGAGAACTTGAGCTTGGCTGACTTCCCTGCAGGTGTAACTGTAGTTGCCAAAGGAACACCAATCTTCCCACGTCTGGATATGGAAGAAGAAATCGCCTATATCAAGGAACAAATGGAAGGCAACAAACCAGCAGTCGAAAAAGAGTGGAACCCAGACGAAGTTGAACTCAAACTAAACAAGGAAGAAATCAAGTTTGAAGACTTTGACAAGGTCGAAATCCGTGTCGCAGAAGTCAAAGAAGTGTCTAAAGTAGAAGGTTCAGATAAGTTGCTTCAATTCCGCTTGGATGCTGGTGATGGTGAAGATCGTCAAATCCTTTCAGGAATTGCCAAATACTATCCAAACGAACAAGAATTGGTCGGCAAGAAAGTTCAAATCGTTGCTAACCTCAAACCTCGTAAAATGATGAAGAAATATGTCAGCCAAGGGATGATCCTATCAGCTGAACATGATGGACAATTAACCCTTCTTACAGTTGATTCAGCTGTACCAAATGGAAGTGTGATTGGATAAAAATAGACAGGACTAGTTCATGCTAGTTCTGTTTTTTTCTTTAACTATTATGCTTTACAAACTAGTGTGAAAATGGTATATTATAGGTGAAGTTACTAGTATGTATTACAAAATAGATAGAAGGGAGAAGTGATGAAAGAAACTCAATTGTTAAAAGGTGTGCTTGAAGGTTGTGTCTTGGATATGATTGGTCAAAAAGAGCGATATGGTTATGAGTTGGTTCAGACTTTGCGAGAGGCTGGATTTGATACTATCGTTCCAGGAACTATTTATCCTTTGTTGCAAAAGTTAGAAAAAAATCAATGGATAAGAGGCGACATGCGTCCGTCGCCAGATGGTCCAGACCGGAAGTATTTTTCGTTAACGAAAGAAGGAGAAGAGCGTGTCTCAGTCTTTTGGCAACAATGGGATGATTTGAGTCAAAAAGTAGAAGGGATTAAGAATGGGGGTTAAACCATGAAGAAAATGAAGTATTATGAAGAAACAAACGCTTTGTTGCATGAGTTTTCTGAGGAGAATCAGCAGTATTTTGAGGAGCTGTGGGATAGTTTTAATCTTGCTGGATTTCTCTATGATGAGGACTATCTCAGAGAGCAGATCTATTTGATGATGTTAGATTTTTCAGAAGCAGAACGAGATGGCATGAGTGCAGAGGATTATCTAGGTAAGAATCCTAAAAAAATAATGAAAGAGATTCTCAAGGAAGCACCACGCAGTTCTATCAAGGAGTCACTGTTGACGCCAATCCTTGTCCTAGCGGTATTACGTTATTATCAACTACTAAGCGATTTTTCGAAAGGCTCTCTCTTAACAGTTAATTTGCTCACGTTTTTAGGGCAACTGATTCTTTTTCTGATTGGATTTGGACTTGTGGCCACAATCTTACGTTGGGGGCTAGTCCAAGATTCTCCTAAGAAGAAAATTGGCACTTATATTGTCGTTGGAATTCTTGTTCTGCTAGTCGTTCTAGGATATGTAGGAATAGGAAGTTTCATACAAGAAGGAGTCTTAAATCTTCCGGCTCCCTGGGATAGTTTGTCTGTCTTTACGTTTTCTCTAGTCATCAGTATTTGGAATTGGAAAGAACCGGTTTTTCGTCCATTTGTCAGTATGATTGTTGCTCATCTTGTTGTAGGTTCTCTGCTCCGTTTCTATGAGTGGATGGGAATTTCAAATGCTTTCCTTACAAAAATCATTCCTTTAGCTATCCTGTTTATTGGAATCTTTCTCTTTTTCCGTGGGTTTAAGAAGATAAAATGGAGTGAAATATAGTCAAAAAGCCGTTGTAAAGCGGTTTTTTGTTATAATGAAGGGAAGAATGTTAGAAATTGAAGGAGAAAAATTTGATGAGATACATAACTCTTGGTCAAGATGACAAAGAATTATCAGAAATTGTTCTCGGAATGATGAGAATAAAAGATAAGTCTGTAAAAGAAGTTGAAGAGCTTGTAGAAACAGCACTGTCTGTTGGAATCAATGCTTTTGACTTGGCTGATATTTATGGTCGTGGTCGTTGTGAAGAACTGTTAGGTCTTGTCCTAAAAAATCGTCTAGATTTAAGAGAAAAGATGTGGATTCAGTCTAAATGTGGAATTCGCATTGAAGAATTTACCTATTTTGATTTTTCTAAGGACTATATTATAAAATCAGTTGACGGAATTTTGCAAAGATTGAAGATTGATCATCTAGATAGCTTGCTCCTTCATCGACCAGATGCTTTGATGGAATCTGACCAAGTAGCAGAAGCCTTTGATCTCCTTTATAAACAAGGTAAGGTCCGAGATTTTGGAGTTTCTAATCAAAATCCTATGATGATGGAGTTGCTTAAAAAAGATGTCAAGCAGCCGTTAGCTGTTAATCAGCTACAATTGAGTGCGGCTTTTACACCAGGATTCGAATCAGGTTTTCATGTTAATATGGAAGATAGTCAAGCAGCTATGCGAGATGGCAGCATTTTTGAATATTGCAAATTACATGATGTGGTCATTCAAGCATGGTCTGTCTTACAATTTGGGTATTTTAAAGGGAATTTTGTTGGAAATGAGAAATTTCAAACTTTAAATCAAGGACTTGATCGTTTAGCTATTAAATATGGAGTAACCTCTTCAACTATTGCCATTTCTTGGATATTGCGTTATCCAGCAAAAATGCAGGCAGTCGTAGGTACAACAAATCCTAAGCACTTGAGAGAAGTTAGCCAAGCGGCAAACTTTAGCTTAACAAGAAAAGAATGGTATGAAATTTATCTAGCTGCAGGGAATAATTTGCCGTAAGTAGAAGCAGATGTAAATAAATCACAGTCAAAAAGCCGTTTTAAAGCGGTTTTTTTGTTATAATGAAGGGGAGAATTATTGATATTAAAGGAGAAAAACATGACATTTGAAGAGATCCTGCCTGGCTTAAAGGCTAAGAAAAAATATGTACGAACTGGTTGGGGAGGTGCGGAAAACTATGTCCAACTTTTTGACACCATTGAACAAAACGGGGTTGCACTTGAAGTGACACCTTATTTCCTAATCAACGTGTCTGGAGAAGGAGAAGGTTTTTCCATGTGGAGTCCGACACCTTGTGATGTTTTGGCGATAGATTGGGTAGAAGTGAATGACTAAACGTGTATTGATTACAGGAGTGAGTTCAGGGATTGGTCTGGCTCAAGCTCGCCTCTTTTTAGAGAAGGGCTATCAAGTTTATGGAGTTGACCAAGGTGAAAATCCACTCTTAGAGGGTGATTTTCACTTTTTACAGAGAGATTTGACCTTGGACTTGGAACCTGTTTTTGATTGGTGTCCTCGGGTTGATGTTTTGTGCAATACTGCGGGAGTTTTGGATGATTATAAACCACTTTTGGAACAGACAGCGCAGGAAATTCAAGAAATTTTTGAAATTAACTACGTTACTCCAGTAGAGTTGACTCGCTATTATTTGACGCAAATGTTGGAGAATAAAAAGGGAATCATCATCAATATGTGCTCTATTGCTTCTAGCCTAGCAGGTGGCGGTGGACACGCCTATACTTCTTCGAAGCACGCCTTGGCTGGCTTCACCAAGCAGTTGGCTTTAGACTATGCAGAAGCTGGGATTCAGATCTTTGGTATCGCTCCAGGAGCAGTCAAGACAGCTATGACTGCTGCGGACTTTGAGCCAGGTGGTTTAGCGGACTGGGTGGCTAGTGAAACACCAATCAAGCGTTGGATTAAGCCAGAGGAAATAGCAGAGATTAGCCTTTTCTTAGCAAGTGGAAAAGCAAACGCCATGCAGGGACAAATCCTGATGATTGATGGTGGCTGGTCTTTGAAGTAGGAGTAGTTGGATGGAAATCAAAAGACACTTTGGAGTCTACGCTGTTTGCTTTGAAAATGGGAAGTTACTCTGCATTGAAAAAACGAGAGGCCCTTATCAACATCGGTATGATCTACCTGGAGGCAGTCAGCAACTTGGAGAAGGACTGACGGAAACGCTGACTAGAGAAGTTATGGAAGAGACGGGATTTACTGTTAGAAGCTACTCTAATCCTCGAATCTACGATGTTTTCGTCAGGGAAGAGTTAAAAAATTTTATGGTTCACCATGTCATGGCCTTGTATGATGTTGAAATGAATGAGAGTGCACCTCAAGTTACGATTTCGGAAGCTGTGTCTGAAGGTGCGAATGATTCACTTGGATATATTTGGATGGATATTCAAGAGATCACAGAAGAAAATGCATCGCCATTAGTCTTGAAGGTTAAGTCTGAATTATTAGGATTTCCTGAACTTGACAAGACTTCTTACATGAATTGGAAGGTGAAGTAGGGGGATAATGGAACTATTTAAAACATGGAAGAAAAATATGGTTCTCTATGGTCTTAAATCTCAAATCGGAACTGTCTACCGAAACAGTGATAGGACAACAGGCTTTTATGATGTTGGGAATTTTCTATACCTAGCAGGGGAGTTGGATTCCAGATTTTGGGAAGATTTTGTTAGGAAATATGGTTTAGATTATAAGATTATTATTTCAGAAAATACCAATTGGCAAGATTTTCTGCATCGGAAAGTGGGGCTAAATTCTTTTACTCGCTATTCTTTTAAAGATAAGGCAAATTTTCAAGTTGAATTTTTAAATAATCTAGTTACTCATATAGAGGAAGATTACAATATTGTGCCTATTGATAATCATATTTATAACTGCTTTTCTGAGGAAGAATGGTCACAAGATTTACAGGGGGATTTTGAGTCCTATCAGGATTTTGTTTTAAAAGGTGGATTTGGCTTTGTGATTCTTAAAAATAATGAACTGATTGCTGGGATTTCCTCAGGGTTAGTTTACCGTGGAGCAGTTGAAGTGGAAGTTGCAACTAGACCAAACGAACAAGGAAATGGATTTGCTAAAAAACTTGGTGCTGCAATGATTCTAGAGAGTTTAAATAGAGATATGTTTCCACTTTGGGATGCTCATAACGAGGCTTCCAAAAAAGTAGCAGAATTTTTAGGATATGAGTTAGTTGAACCTTATGAAGCTTTTGAACTAGAGGAAAGCTTCATATAATGATATCTGATATTGTATCTTTTAAGACGAGGTGAATGGACATGAGAAACCAACTTGCCCTTAGTGGCGAAAAACTTGATGAAAAAGTTTACCCACAACTATTTCATCATGTTGGCATGGTTCGTGGGGAATATTTGTTGAGAGAGCTTAATCAAAACATTATATTAGCAAGTTGTCAGCAATTTGTAAAAGATTATCTAGACACTATTTGCTCCTTGTACTCAGATGAAGAGGTCTGGTATCGTTTTTCAGAATTAACAAATACAGAAGCTAATTGTTTAGAGGGGACTAAAGAGTATTTTGATGAACGTCATCCCTTGTTTGGATATAGAGGAACTAGGCGTTTGCTGGCGTGTCTGGATGAATTTCAGGCTGAAGCACATGTCGTTACAGAAGTTTATCAAAACAATCCGAATCTATCTATTATCTTTCCTTTTGTCAATGATGCTGAGCAGTTAAAGCAAGCTATTACAGTATTGCGTCAGCAGGGTTTTACTGGGAAAGTCGCCACAATGATTGAATTACCGTCAGCGTATTTCGACTTGGACAGGATACTGGAAGCTGGTATTTCAAAGATTGTAGTTGGAATGAATGATTTGACTTCTTTTATTTTTGCGACTGTGAGAAACAGTCAATGGCATGATATGGAAAGTCCAATAATGTTAGATATGCTAAGAGATATGCAGGATAAAGCAAGGATGAAAAAGATTGATTTTGCTGTAGCAGGCTATCTGAATACTTCTTTCATACAAAAAATGAATCAGATGGGTATCGAATGCATTATCCACTATAGTTCTATTCCAGAGATTTTTGATTTAGAAATTGACCATCCAGATCATCTTAAACACATAAAAGAAGAAAGTAAAAAATTACAAATGAGCACCTATGACACCGCAAGAAATGTGGAACGCCTACAAGCAAATTAACCCCTATATAGGAGATGAAATCGATGCTTGGGCTTTTTGAGAGGAACCAGACCTTTTAGCGGATTTGGTTTTAAAAGGCGAAAAAACAGCAACAGCTTCAGCCTACGACCTCTATGCACTAGAAGCCGAGTCTCTTCCTCAAGAAGGAACTTTTGATGTCATTTTAGATAGTCAAAATCAGGCTGTCTGTATTGTTGAAATTACAAAGGTTTCTGTCCAGCCCTTCAATCAAGTTTCTGCTCAACATGCCTTTAAGGAAGGGGAAGGTGACAAATCCCTCGCCTATTGGCGTCAGGTTCATGAGGATTGTTTCGCCGAGTGGCTGAGAGAAGCAGGATTGGCTTTTACACCTGAAAGCAAGGTTGTTTTAGAAGAATTTCGCAAGGTCTACCCACTGTAGACTGCAGAAGGAAGAAAGTTTTGGAAATCGCTGTCCAATCCTTTTTTCTTAAGCAAAACATGATATAATAAGTTTGTTTGAAGAAGAGTAGCAGCTCTTAAACTTAGAATAGGAGAAAACTATGCAAGCAGTTGAACATTTTATTAAGCAATTTGTTCCTGAACATTATGATTTATTTTTAGACTTGAGTCGTGAGACCAAGACGTTTTCAGGGAAAGTGACCATCACTGGGCAAGCACAGAGTGACAGCATTTCCCTCCACCAAAAAGACTTGGAAATCGCCACTGTAGAAGTTGCAGGGGCAGCTTGTCCATTCACAGTCGATCATGACAATGAAGCCCTTCATATTGAACTTGCGGAAGCAGGTCAAGTTGAAGTGGTTATCGCTTTCTCAGGAAAAATTACAGACAACATGACAGGGATTTACCCATCTTACTACACAGTTGATGGAGTGAAGAAGGAGGTCTTGTCTACTCAGTTCGAGAGCCATTTTGCGCGCGAAGCCTTCCCATGTGTGGATGAGCCTGAAGCCAAGGCAACTTTTGATTTCTCTCTACGTTTTGACCAAGCAGAAGGTGAAGTGGCCTTGTCTAACATGCCTGAGATTGATGTGGAAAACCGCAAGGAAACAGGTATCTGGAAGTTTGAAACAACACCTCGCATGTCTTCTTACTTGTTAGCCTTTGTTGCGGGTGATTTGCAAGGTGTGACGGCTAAAACTAAAAACGGTACCCTTGTAGGTGTCTACTCAACCAAAGCTCACCCATTATCTAACCTTGATTTCTCACTGGACATCGCCGTTCGCTCCATCGAGTTTTACGAAGATTACTACGGAGTCAAATACCCAATCCCTCAATCTCTCCATATCGCCCTTCCTGACTTCTCAGCAGGTGCTATGGAAAACTGGGGTCTTGTGACCTACCGTGAAGTTTGCTTGGTTGTAGATGAGAACTCAACTTTTGCTAGTCGCCAACAAGTTGCCCTTGTTGTGGCACATGAATTGGCTCACCAATGGTTTGGCAATCTCGTTACTATGAAATGGTGGGATGACCTTTGGCTCAATGAAAGCTTTGCTAACATGATGGAATATGTCTGTGTGGATGCCATTGAGCCAAGCTGGAATATTTTTGAAGATTTCCAAACAGGTGGAGTGCCTCACGCTCTTGAACGCGATGCGACTGATGGAGTTCAGTCAGTTCACGTCGAAGTCAAACACCCAGATGAAATCAATACACTCTTTGACGGAGCTATCGTCTATGCCAAAGGAAGTCGCCTCATGCACATGCTTCGTCGTTGGCTGGGTGATGCCGATTTTGCCAAAGGTTTGCATGCCTACTTTGAAAAACATCAGTACAGCAATACAATTGGTCGTGATCTTTGGGATGCCCTTGGTCAAGCGTCTGGACGTGATGTCGCAGCCTTTATGGATTCTTGGTTGGAACAGCCTGGTTACCCAGTTCTCACTGTCAAAGTTGAAAATGATGTTTTGAAGATTTCACAAAAACAATTCTTTATCGGTGAGAACGAAGACAAGAACCGTCTCTGGGTTGTGCCACTCAATAGCAACTGGAAAGGCTTGCCTGATACACTTGAAACTGAAAGCATCGAAATTCCAGGCTACGCAGCTCTTCTTGCTGAAAACAAAACAGCACTTCGCCTCAACACAGAAAATACAGCCCACTACATTACAGACTATCAAGGAGACTTGCTAGATGCTATTCTTGCTGACCTAGTTGAACTTGATAACACAAGCAAATTGCAGATTGTTCAAGAACGACGTCTGCTTGCTGAAGCAGGGCACATTTCTTATGCTGACTTGCTTCCAGTCCTTGATAAGCTTGCTAAGGAAGAATCTTACCTTGTCGTTTCAGCTGTCTCTCAAGTAATTTCTGCCCTTGAGCGCTTTATCGATGAAGGAACAGAAGCTGAAAGAGCCTTCAAAGTATTGGTTGCTAAATTGGCTCGTCATAACTATGACCGTCTTGGTTTTGCAGCTAAATACGGAGAATCAGATGAGGATGAATTGGTTCGTCAGTTAGCCATTTCTATGATGATTCGCTCAAATGATGCAGAAGCTAGCCAAGTCGCTAGCCAAATCTTCGAAGCTCATAAGGATCAGCTTGCAGGACTTCCAGCAGCTATTCGCTCACAAGTTCTGATTAATGAGATGAAACATCATGAGACTAAAGACTTGTTAGCACTTTATCTTGATACTTATACTCACGCAACAGATGCTGTCTTTAAACGCCAGTTGGCAGCAGCTCTCGCCTACAGTACAGATGCGAATAATATCCAAACCTTGATTAGCTCATGGAAGGACAAATTTGTGGTTAAACCACAAGACTTGTCTGCTTGGTATTACCAATTCCTAGCTCATCAAGCAACTCAGGAAACAGCTTGGTCTTGGGCGCGTGAAAACTGGGCTTGGATTAAGGCAGCTCTTGGTGGAGATATGAGCTTTGATAGCTTTGTTATCCTTCCTGCTCACGTATTTAAGACTCAGCAACGCTTGGCAGAGTACAAGGAATTCTTTGAACCGCAACTTTCTGACCTTGCTCTTAGCCGTAACATCGGTATGGGAATCAAGGAAATTGCAGCGCGTGTTGACTTGATTAACCGTGAAAAAGCTGCAGTGGAAGTAGTCGTTCTTCAATACGGAAATGCATAAATAAGCCTAAAATAAAAAGAAAACTCAGCTATCTCATGTAAAATGCAGAGAGTTGAGTTTTTTTTAAGGCAAATTTGGTATAATGGTTTTAATAAGGAGGAGTTTCTCATGATAAAAATCTTATTAGTTGAGGATGACCTAGGGCTGTCAAATTCAGTATTTGACTTTTTAGACGATTTTGCGGATGTCATGCAGGTATTTGATGGGGAAGAAGGTCTCTACGAAGCTGAGAGTGGCGTCTATGACTTGATTTTGCTTGATTTGATGTTGCCTGAAAAAAATGGCTTCCAAGTCTTGAAAGAATTGCGTGAAAAGGGGATTATGACTCCAGTTCTGATCATGACTGCCAAGGAAAGTTTGGATGATAAGGGACATGGATTTGAACTGGGAGCAGATGATTATCTGACCAAACCTTTCTACTTAGAAGAACTCAAAATGCGGATTCAAGCCCTTCTCAAACGTTCAGGTAAGTTTAATGAAAATACCTTGACTTATGGAAATATTGTAGTTAATTTGTCAACAAATACTGTTAAGGTTGAAGATACTCCTGTCGAATTGCTGGGCAAAGAGTTCGATTTACTAGTTTATTTCCTTCAAAATCAAAATGTTATTTTGCCTAAGACTCAGATTTTTGATCGTCTATGGGGATTTGATAGTGATACAACGATTTCGGTTGTCGAAGTCTATGTTTCAAAAGTCCGTAAGAAATTAAAAGGAACCACTTTTGCAGAGAATTTGCAAACCTTGCGCAGTGTTGGGTATATTTTAAAAGATGTTCAGTAAACTAAAAAAAACATGGTATGCGGATGACTTTAGTTATTTTATTCGCAACTTCGGTGTCTTTACCCTGATTTTCTCTACCATGACTCTGATTATTTTACAAGTCATGCATTCGAGTCTCTATACTTCGGTGGATGATAAGCTTCATGGACTGAGTGAAAATCCTCAAGCAGTTATTCAGCTTGCTGTAAATAGGGCAACAGAAGAGATTAAAGATTTAGAGAATGCCGCTACAGATACTAGCAAGACTGAAGTAAAACCCAATGTCAGTTCCAATACCGAGGTTATTCTTTTTGATAAGAATTTTACACAGCTCCTTTCTGGAAATCGATTTTTGGGATTGGATAAGATTAAGTTAGAAAAGAAAGAACTAGGTCATATCTATCAGATTCAAGTTTTTAATAGCTATGGACAAGAAGAAATCTATCGCATGATTTTGATGGAAACGAATATCAGTTCAGTTTCAACCAATATCAAGTATGCGGCTGTCTTGATTAATACCAGTCAGTTGGAGCAGGCCAGTCAAAAGCATGAGAAATTGATTGTGGTCGTGATGGCAAGTTTCTGGATTCTGTCTTTGCTTGCCAGTCTCTATCTAGCTAGAGTCAGTGTTCGTCCTCTGCTTGAGAGCATGCAGAAGCAACAGTCCTTTGTGGAAAATGCCAGTCATGAGTTACGAACTCCACTCGCAGTTTTGCAAAATCGCTTAGAGACCCTTTTCCGTAAGCCAGAAGCAACCATTATGGATGTGAGTGAAAGCATTGCATCGAGTTTGGAAGAAGTCCGAAATATGCGGTTTTTGACGACGAACTTGTTGAATTTAGCTCGTAGAGATGATGGGATTAAGCCGGAACTTGCAGAAGTTCCAACCAGTTTTTTCAATACGACTTTCACAAACTATGAAATGATTGCTTCGGAAAATGACCGTGTCTTCCGTTTTGAAAATCGCATCCATCGAACGATTGTCACAGATCAACTTTTACTAAAACAACTGATGACCATCCTATTTGATAATGCTATCAAATATACTGAGGAGGATGGTGAAATTGATTTTATGATTTCAGCGACTGATCGTAATCTGTATTTACTTGTGTCTGATAATGGAGTCGGTATTTCCGCGGAAGATAAGAAGAAAATTTTTGATCGTTTTTATCGAGTGGACAAGGCTAGAACCCGCCAAAAAGGTGGTTTTGGTTTAGGTTTATCCCTAGCCAAGCAAATTGTAGATGCCCTAAAAGGAACCATTACTGTTAAAGATAATAAACCAAAGGGAACAATCTTTGAAGTGAAGATTGCCATCCACACACCATCTAAAAAGAAAAAATAAAAATATCGCTCCAGACGGGGCGATATTTTGGATTTATCTTCTACGTTTTCGTTTGATAATAGACCGTTGAACTTTTAAGACAAGTAAACTGGATCCGATTGCTGCGACAAAGGCAAGAGCAGTTGATAATTTTAATGCTAAAAAGATAAAACTAAATATAGCAATACAGATACAAAAAACAGCGATATTAACAAAAAATAGGATTTCCTTGAGATTGGCATCAGACTGCGCTTCAGGTGTATAATCTTGATAGCGAGGAATCTGCTGGCTTAATTCTTCTTGATAGTCTACCTCATAGGATTGTAATTTTCTTACGGGCATTATTCTCTCCTTAACAGTACATACCTATTTTATCATTTTTTCAGCAGAGAATTATTACAGAAAGGTTACAATAAGAATAAAGTCCCTTTTCAAAATCACTTTTCTTGACACCATAATGTGAAAATGATAGGATGGATGGACACCAAATACTTATTAATATTCATAATTGCTTATATTAGCAAGGGAATTGAGCTACCAAATGATTCTTTTTTACGAAAATTTGTTTCCTTATTTTCTTGATTTTATTTAATTTGATTAGTGAGATTTGTTTTGAATACAGAGACAGATTTTCTGTCTCCTATTTTTATAGTAGTGGGGTGTCTAATTGATACCTCTTGGAAAAGTTAAAGGAGATAAGCATGTATCTTGCTATCAAAGAAATATTACGAAACAAACTTCGATATAGTTTGATTTTAACTACCATTTTTCTTATCGCTTTCATGGTCTTTTTTATGACTAGCTTAGCTCTTGGTCTTGTGCGAAACAACCGAGCCGCTATTGATAATTGGCAAGCGACGGGTGTGGTTTTATCTGACTACGCAAATGATAATTTGACAGCATCTTTTATTCCTGAAAAGGACTACAAGGATAAGAGTTCTAAAGAGGCTGCTCCACTAGGGTATATGTTTGCTGTAACCAATCTAGTCGATGATAGTGAAAAGGTCAATGTTTCCATCTTTGCTCAAGAGTGGGACGCTTTTATCTCTCCTAGTTTGACGGAGGGCCGTTATCCTGAAGGGGATGATGAGGTGGTTGTGGATCAGTCCTTTGAGAATTATGGAATCAAGCTAGGTGATGCCATTCAACTCAATGGAAGCGAGGAAAGTTACAAGGTTGTAGGCCTGACTCAAGGAAATAAATTTTTTACGGAGCCGGTTGTCTTTACGAGTTTGACAACTTATTGGACCTTACAAGGGACCTTGAAAGCTAATCGTGCCATCTCTGCTTTGGTATTGAAAAATGATATAGAAGTGGCTGGCGATGGATTGAAACAGATTTCTATTCCAAAAATGATATCGAAAATTCCTGGTTACACACCTCAGGTTAATGTATTTTCAGGGATGATTATTGCTATGATTGTCATCACAGGCTTGATTGTGGGTATATTTGTTTATATCATTACCATACAAAAACTAGGACTTTATGGAATAATGCGGGCTCAGGGAATACAGATCAAAACCATTGTATGGTCTCTTTTCTGTCAAATCTTCTTCCTAGCTGGTATGGGGATTGCTTTAGCCTTGCTGGCTATTGGAGGAGTGATTTTAGTCTTGCCAGCTACCTTCTTTTTCTACCCAAGTTGGTTAGCCTATTCTGTCCTAAGCTTGGTGATTTGCTTGATGGCCATGCTAGGTGGTGTCATTTCACTTCCACGCTTGCTAAAGGTGGACCCGATTACTGCGATTGCAGAATGATAAGGAGAATAGTATGACAGCATTGATTGAAATGACTCAAGTGACAAAAACGTACGGGGAAGGAAAGATGAAAGTCGTAGCTCTACATGAGACGAATTTTCAGCTAAATGCGGGAGAGTTCGTAGCTATCGTTGGGCCTTCAGGTTCTGGAAAGACGACTTTTCTAACGACTCTAGGACAACTTCAGGAAGAATCGAGCGGAAAAATTTTAGTTAAGGGGAAGGAAACAGGCAGTTTAACGGAGAAGGAGAAAACAGACCTCCGTTTTAGAGAGTTTGGCTTTATTCTTCAGGCTTCAAACTTAATTCCTTTTCTAACGGTCAAGGAACAGCTGGACTTGATAGACAGACTGGATAAGGGAAAAAATAGTAAAAGTGATCGAAAAGAGTTACTTGACTTGTTGGATTTGGAAAAGGTACAAGATCAGTATCCCAAGGCTTTATCAGGTGGCGAACGTCAACGGGCCGCAATTGCTAGAGCGCTTTATAACAATCCGAGCATCGTTCTTGCAGATGAGCCAACAGCTAGTCTTGACACAGAGCGGGCCTATCAAGTAACAAATATGCTAGCATCTATCGCACATGAGCAAGGTAGAGGAGTAGTGATGATTACGCACGATACTCGTCTTCTAGATAAGGTGGACCGTGTTTATGTGATGAACGATGGACACCTAGTTGAAGAAACACATGCATAAAAAGAGAGTGAACGGTGCTGGTACTGTTCACTTTTTAATTGCAAACCTTAAAAAATGACTTTGCCTTTTTTAGAAAATTCCCAGTATTCATAGCTGATTTTTGAGAAATGTGGTATAATTTTTCTTATGGAAAAGATTATCATTACAGCAACTGCTGAAAGTATTGAACAAGTTAAACAACTGCTCGAAGTTGGCGTAGATCGTATCTATGTCGGTGAGAAAGATTTTGGCCTTCGTCTGCCAACAACCTTTAGTCATGACAAATTGCGTGAAATTGCTAAGGTGGTTCATGAAGCAGGTAAGGAATTGATTGTTGCGGTTAACGCCCTCATGCACCAAGATATGATGGATCGTATCAAGCCTTTCTTAGACTTTTTGGAAGAAATCCAGACAGACTACATTACGATTGGGGATGCAGGTGTCTTTTATGTGGTCAATCGCGATGGCTATTCCTTTAAGACCATCTACGATGCTTCTACTATGGTAACTAGCAGTCGCCAGATTAACTTCTGGGGACAAAAGGCTGGTGCATCTGAGGCTGTTTTGGCGCGTGAAATTCCATCAGCTGAACTTTTCAAAATGCCAGAGATTTTGGAAATTCCTGCTGAAGTTTTGGTTTACGGAGCTAGTGTTATTCACCATTCTAAACGTCCGCTCTTGCAAAATTACTATAACTTCACGCATATTGATGATGAAAAGACTCGCAAGCGTGACCTTTTCTTGGCAGAGCCAAGTGACCCTGAGAGCCATTACTCTATCTTTGAAGACAATCATGGTACCCACATCTTTGCCAACAATGACCTTGATTTGATGACCAAATTGACAGAATTGGTGGAGCATGGTTTTACTCATTGGAAATTAGAAGGACTTTATACTCCTGGTCAGAACTTTGTTGAGATTGCAAAACTCTTTATCCAAGCGCGCAGCTTGATTCAAGAGGGTAACTTTAGCCATGACCAAGCTTTCTTGCTGGATGAAGAAGTTCGTAAACTTCACCCTAAAAACCGTTTCCTTGATACAGGATTTTATGACTACGATCCTGACATGGTTAAATAAAGTAAATGATTCGTTGAGAGAGCGAAGATGCAAACATTTCTTCTCTTAATTTTTCTTATTCTCCAATATTTTCAAAGAATTAGTAGGCTAGGATGCTCTATTTACTAGGATTTTTAAGAAAAGTGACCTTCTTGAGTTTGAAAATTATCCCATGTTTGCAGGTGCCAAATGGCCCTTTTTTTGGTATAATTTTTTATAATGAAAACGATTGGTAATCGCTATGTTGTGGTTGATTTAGAGGCAACTAGCACAGGTAGTAAGGCTAAAATTATCCAAGTGGGAATTGTCGTGATTGATGACGGAAACATCGTCGATCACTATACGACGGATGTTAATCCACATGAACCCTTGGATGCTCATATCAAAGAACTGACAGGATTGACAGACCAACGTCTGGCGCAAGCACCTGATTTTTCGCAAGTTGCTAGAAAAATCTTTGACTTGGTGAAGGATGGGATTTTTGTAGCCCATAATGTTCGATTTGATGCCAATCTCTTGGCGGAAAATTTATTTTTTGAAGGCTATGAACTAAGAAATCCTCGTGTTGACACGGTCGAATTGGCTCAGGTCTTTTTCCCTGAACTGGAAAAATATAGCTTGCCGATATTGTGTCGAGAATTAGGAATTCCTCTAAAACATGCTCACACAGCCCTTTCAGATGCCCAAGCTACAGCGGAATTACTTCTTTTTTTACGAGAAAAGATGGCCCAACTTCCTAAAGGTCTTTTAGAACGCTTGCTGGAAATGGCTGACGCTCTCTTATATGAGTCCTACTTGGTTATTGAAGAAATTTATTGCAACCAATCTATTCTGACTTCTTCAGATTTGGTCGAAGTTCAAGGACTATATTTCAAGAAACCTGCAACCCCAAATGAGTCACGAAAATTATCTCAAGATTTTTCTAAAAATATTTCTTTGTTGAACCTTGAAGTGAGGGAACGACAAGAAAGTTTTGCTAGAGAGGTTGGCTTGCTATTGAAAGATGAGCCTGTCTCTCTGATTCAAGCACCGACAGGGATTGGGAAAACCTATGGCTATCTCTTACCCGCTTTATCTCAAGCCAAAGAGCGTCAAATTGTTCTTAGTGTTCCGACAAAGATTCTTCAAAATCAGATCATGGAAGAAGAAGGAAAACGTCTTAAGGATGTGTTCCATATAGATATTCATAGTTTAAAGGGACCACACAATTATCTGAAGTTGGATGCCTTTTATCGTTCCTTGCAGGAAAATGATGAAAATCGCTTATTTAGACGCTTTAAAATGCAAGTCTTGGTTTGGTTGACAGAGACAGAGACAGGAGATTTGGATGAAATTGGACAACTCTACCGTTACCAACATTTTCTAACAGACCTTCGTCATGACGGAAATTTATCATCTCAAAGCTTATTTGTGACGGAAGATTTTTGGAAACGTAGTCAAGAAAAGGCGCAAACCTGCAAGCTTTTAGTGACCAATCATGCCTATCTTGTAACCAGACTTGAAGATAATCCTGAATTTGTCAGCGACCGTTTATTGATTATTGATGAAGTTCAAAAGATTTTGTTAGCTCTAGAAAATCTGCTTCAAGAGACCTACGATATCCAGTCTATTATCGATTTGCTTGATAAGGCTTTACTGGAGGAGCAAAATAAGGTCCAGCAACGAATACTAGAAAGTATTCGCTTTGAGTGCTTCTACTTGATAGAACAATTTCAGTCTGGAAAATCTAAGAAAAATATCTTAGATTCTCTTGCCAATCTCCATCAATATTTTTCAGAATTAGAAGTAGAAGGCTTTGAGGAGCTGGTTCGCTATTTTACAGCTGACCGAGATTACTGGCTTGAAGCAATTGAAACGAGTCAAAAGAAAATTCAAATTTCTTCTACGAAATCAGGACGTATTCTCCTATCTTCTTTAGTACCTAATTCATGTCAAGTCTTGGGAGTGTCGGCTACTCTTGAGATTAGTCAGAGGGTTTCTTTGGCAGACCTGTTAGGCTATCCTGAAGCTAAATTTGTCAAGGTTGAAGCTCATAAAAAACAGGATCAAGAAGTGGTCTTGGTTAAGGATTTTCCCTTGGTAACAGAAACCTCCTTAGAAGTTTATGCCCAAGAGGTAGCTGATTTGCTGATGGCTGTTCAAGCTTTCCAGCAACCGATTTTAGTTCTCTTTACTGCTAAAGACATGCTTCTAGCAGTATCGGATTTACTTCCAGTTAGCCATCTGGCCCAGTATAAAAATGGGGATGTTCATCAGCTAAAGAAACGCTTTGAAAAAGGTGAACAACAAATTCTGCTTGGTGCAGCAAGTTTCTGGGAGGGAGTTGATTTTTCAAGTCATCATTTTGTGATTCAAGTTGTACCAAGACTTCCTTTCCAAAATCCTCAAGAGCCCTTGACGAAAAAGATTAATCAGGAACTGAATCAGGAAGGAAAAAATGCCTTTTATGATTATCAGTTGCCAATGGCCATTATTCGTTTAAAACAGGCTTTGGGAAGAAGTATGAGACGCGAACACCAACGTTCCTTAACTCTTATTTTGGATAGGAGAATTGTCGGAAAGCGATATGGCAAACAAATTGTGACTTCTCTAGCAAAAGAAGCGACTGTTAAAACCGTCTCTCGATCCGAAATTGATGAGGCTGTTGATAGATTTTTAAATGAACTTTGATAAATAGTATAGTATGAAAGTATAAGGTTAGTGTATATGAAACGTTCTCTCGACTCTAGAGTCGATTATAGTTTGCTCTTGCCAGTATTTTTTCTACTGGTTATCGGCGTGGTGGCTATTTATATAGCCGTTAGTCATGATTATCCAAATAATATTCTGCCCATTTTAGGGCAGCAGGTCGCCTGGATTGCCTTGGGGCTTGTGATTGGTTTTGTCGTCATGCTCTTTAATACAGAATTTCTTTGGAAGGTGACTCCTTTTCTATATATTTTAGGCTTGGGACTTATGGTTTTGCCGATTGTCTTTTATAATCCAAGCTTAGTTGCCTCCACGGGTGCTAAAAACTGGATTTCAGTAAATGGAATTACCTTGTTCCAACCATCAGAATTTATGAAGATATCCTATATCCTTATGTTGGCTCGTGTGATTGTCCAATTTACAAAAAAACATAAGGAATGGAGACGTACAGTTCCGCTGGATTTCTTGCTGATTTTTTGGATGATTCTCTTTACCATTCCAGTCCTAGTTCTTTTGGCACTTCAAAGTGACTTGGGGACAGCTTTGGTTTTTGTAGCCATTTTCTCAGGAATCGTCTTGCTATCAGGAGTTTCTTGGAAAATTATTATCCCAGTATTTGTGACTGCTGTAACAGGAATTGCTGGTTTCTTAGCTATTTTTATCAGCAAGGATGGCAGGGCTTTTCTCCATCAACTGGGAATGCCGACCTACCAAATCAATCGTATCTTGGCTTGGCTTAATCCATTTGACTTTGCCCAAACAACCACTTACCAACAGGCTCAAGGGCAGATTGCCATTGGAAGCGGTGGCTTGTTTGGTCAGGGGTTTAATGCTTCTAATCTGCTTATTCCAGTTCGAGAGTCGGATATGATTTTCACGGTCATTGCAGAAGATTTTGGCTTTATTGGCTCTGTCCTTGTTATCGCCCTTTATCTCATGCTGATTTACCGTATGTTGAAGATTACTCTTAGATCAAATAACCAGTTCTACACCTATATTTCCACAGGTTTGATTATGATGTTGCTCTTCCATATCTTTGAGAATATTGGTGCCGTGACAGGTTTGCTTCCTTTGACTGGGATTCCCTTACCTTTCATTTCTCAAGGTGGATCGGCTATTATCAGTAACTTGATTGGTGTTGGCTTGCTTTTATCGATGAGTTACCAGACAAATCTAGCTGAAGAAAAGAGCGGAAAAGTTCCATTCAAACGGAAAAAGGTTGTATTAAAACGAATCAAATAAGGAGAAAATCATGGTTAAAGTAGCAGTTATGTTGGCTCAGGGCTTTGAAGAAATTGAAGCTTTGACAGTTGTAGATGTCTTGCGTCGTGCCAATATCACATGTGATATGGTTGGTTTTGAAGAGCAAGTGACAGGTTCGCATGCTATCCAAGTAAGAGCAGATCGTGTCTTTGATGGTGATTTATCCGACTATGACATGATTGTTCTTCCTGGAGGGATGCCTGGTTCTGCACATTTGCGCGATAATCAGGCCTTGATTCAAGAGTTGCAAAGCTTCGAACGAGAAGGGAAGAAACTAGCAGCCATTTGTGCTGCGCCAATTGCCCTCAATCAAGCAGGGCTATTGAAAAACAAGCAGTACACTTGCTATGATGGCGTTCAAGAGCAAATCTTTGATGGTCAATATGTAAAGGAAACAGTAGTGGTAGATGGTCATTTGATAACCAGTCGAGGCCCCTCAACAGCCCTTGCCTTTACCTACGAGTTGGTGGAGCAATTAGGAGGAGACGCAGAGACTTTACGAACAGGAATGCTCTATCGAGATGTCTTTGGTAAAAATCAGTAAAACGGGAGTCAAACTCTCGTTTTTTTATGTGGAAAACTCAGGGAAATCATCGCTTTTTCCATAAAAAAATGCTATAATGAAGGGTATGAAATATCACGATTATATCTGGGATTTAGGTGGAACTTTACTGGATAATTACGAAACTTCAACAGCTGCATTTGTTGAAACATTGGCATTGTATGGCATCACACAAGACCATGACAGTGTCTATCAGGCTTTAAAGGTTTCTACTGATTTTGCGATTGAGGCATTCGCTCCCAACTTAGAGCATTTTTTAGAAAAATACAAGGAAAATGAAGCCAGAGAGCTTGAACACCCGATTTTGTTTGAAGGAGTGTCTGAATTATTGAAAGATATCTCCAATCAAGGTGGGCGTCATTTCTTGGTTTCTCACCGAAATGATCAGGTCTTGGAAATTTTAGAAAAAACCTCTATAGCAGCTTATTTTACAGAAGTAGTGACTTCTAGCTCAGGCTTTAAGAGAAAACCGAATCCTGAGTCCATGATTTATTTAAGAGAAAAATATCAGATTTGCTCTGGTCTTGTCATTGGTGATCGGCCGATTGATATTGAAGCAGGTAAAGCTGCAGGATTGAATAACCACTTGTTTACCAGTATCGTGAATTTAAGACAAGTATTAGACATGTAAGAAAAAGGAATAAGATGACAGAAGAAATCAAAAATCTGCAGGCACAGGATTATGATGCCAGTCAAATTCAAGTTTTAGAGGGCCTAGAGGCTGTTCGTATGCGTCCAGGGATGTATATCGGATCAACCTCAAAAGAAGGTCTTCACCATCTAGTCTGGGAAATTGTTGATAACTCAATTGACGAGGCCTTGGCAGGATTTGCCAGCCATATTCAAGTCTTTATTGAACCAGATAATTCGATTACTGTTGTCGATGATGGACGCGGTATTCCAGTCGATATTCAGGAAAAAACAGGTCGACCTGCCGTTGAGACTGTCTTTACTGTTCTGCACGCTGGAGGAAAGTTTGGCGGTGGCGGCTATAAAGTTTCAGGTGGTCTTCATGGAGTAGGGTCATCAGTCGTCAATGCTCTTTCCACTCAATTAGACGTTCATGTCCACAAAAACGGTAAAATTCATTACCAAGAATACCGTCGTGGTCATGTTGTTGCAGACCTTGAGGTGGTTGGGGATACAGATAGAACTGGAACAACAGTTCACTTCACACCGGACCCAGAAATCTTCACTGAAACAACAACCTTTGATTTTGATAAATTAAATAAACGGATTCAAGAGTTAGCCTTTCTAAATCGCGGTCTTCAAATCTCTATCACTGATAAGCGTGAGGGGCTAGAACAAACTAAACATTATCATTATGAAGGTGGGATTGCTAGTTACGTTGAATATATCAATGAGAACAAGGATGTTATCTTTGATACACCAATCTACACCGATGGTGAGATGGATGATATCACAGTCGAAGTAGCTATGCAATACACAACTGGTTACCATGAAAACGTCATGAGTTTCGCCAACAATATTCATACCCATGAAGGTGGAACGCATGAACAAGGTTTCCGTACGGCACTAACTCGCGTTATCAACGATTATGCTCGTAAAAATAAGTTACTGAAAGACAATGAAGACAACCTAACAGGAGAAGATGTCCGAGAAGGATTAACTGCAGTTATCTCAGTTAAACACCCAAATCCACAGTTTGAAGGACAAACCAAGACCAAATTGGGAAATAGTGAAGTGGTTAAGATTACCAATCGTCTTTTCAGCGATGCTTTCTCTGATTTTCTCATGGAAAATCCGCAGATCGCAAAGCGCATCGTGGAAAAAGGGATTTTAGCTGCCAAGGCTCGTGTGGCTGCCAAGCGTGCGCGTGAAGTCACTCGTAAAAAATCTGGTTTGGAAATTTCCAACCTTCCAGGGAAATTAGCAGACTGTTCTTCTAACAATCCTGCGGAAACAGAACTCTTTATCGTCGAAGGAGACTCAGCGGGTGGATCAGCCAAATCTGGTCGTAACCGTGAGTTCCAGGCTATCCTTCCAATTCGCGGTAAGATTTTGAACGTTGAAAAAGCAAGTATGGATAAGATTCTTGCTAATGAAGAAATTCGCAGTCTTTTCACAGCGATGGGAACTGGATTTGGTGCAGAATTCGATGTTTCAAAAGCCCGTTACCAAAAGCTCGTTTTGATGACCGATGCCGATGTCGATGGAGCCCATATTCGTACTCTTCTTCTAACCTTGATTTATCGTTATATGAAACCAATACTAGAAGCTGGTTATGTTTATATTGCCCAACCTCCAATCTATGGTGTCAAGGTTGGAAGCGAGATTAAAGAATATATCCAGCCAGGAGCGGATCAAGAAATTAAACTCCAAGAAGCCTTGGCCCGCCATAGTGAAGGACGTGCCAAACCAACCATTCAGCGTTATAAAGGTTTGGGTGAAATGGATGATCACCAGTTGTGGGAAACAACCATGGATCCCGAACATCGCTTAATGGCAAGAGTTTCTGTAGATGATGCTGCAGAAGCAGATAAAATCTTTGATATGTTGATGGGGGATCGAGTAGAGCCTCGTCGTGAATTTATCGAAGAAAATGCCGTCTATAGTACACTTGATGTCTAAAAAATCGGGAGAAGTAGTTCCCTTGGTCTAAAAAATATGATATAATCATTACGATTGTTTCAAGTTAAAAAGGAGTTTAATATGTCTGGTAGTCTAGTAGTATATCTTATAATTGCAATTGCAATTATATTGCTGATTTCATATGCTATAGCAATTTATGTACGGAAACGCAATGAAAGTAAATTAGCAATTTTAGAAGAGAAAAAAGAAGAGCTGTACAATCTTCCAGTTAATGATGAAGTTGAAGCTGTTAAAAATATGCACTTGATTGGACAAAGTCAAGTGACTTTCCGTGAATGGAACCAAAAATGGGTTGACCTATCTCTTAACTCTTTTGCCGATATCGAAAATAATCTTTTCGAGGCAGAAGGCTATAACAATTCATTCCGTTTTTTCAAGGCTAGTCATCAAATTGACCAAATCGAGAGCCAAATTACCTTGATTGAAGAAGATATTGCGGCAATTCGCAATGCCTTGGCTGATTTGGAGAAACAAGAGTCTAAAAATAGTGGACGTGTTCTTCATACCTTGGACTTGTTTGAAGAGTTGCAACACCGAGTTGCTGATCATTCTGAAGAATATGGACAAGGTTTGTCTGAAATCGAAAAACAATTGGAAAATATCCAATCAGAGTTTTCTCAGTTTGTTACTTTGAACACTTCAGGTGACCCAGTAGAAGCTGCTGTGATTTTGGATAATGCTGAGAATCATATCTTGGCTTTGAGTCATATTGTTGACCGCTTGCCAGCAATTGTAAAAACATTATCTAAAGAGTTACCTGATCAATTGGAAGATTTGGAGGATGGTTACCGTAAGCTTTTAGATGCTAACTATCATTTTGCTGAGACGGACATTGAGTCTCGCTTCCAATTGCTTTATGAAGCTTTGAAGAAAAACCACGAAAATGTTGCTCAATTAGAGTTGGATAATGCTGAGTACGAAAATACTCAAGTTCAAGAAGAAATCAATGCACTCTATGATATCTTTACACGAGAAATCGCTGCTCAAAAAGTAGTAGAAGGCTTAGTTGCCACCCTTCCTACGTATTTGAAACACATGAAAGATAGTAATGCTGTTTTAGTAGAAGATATTCAACGATTAAGTAATAACTACCTGCTTTCTGAAACGGATGTTAGTCATGTTCACAGATTACAAGCTGAGTTAGAATCTTTAGAAGAATCTGTATTGGAATTAACTTCTGAACAAGAGGAACATTCTGAACCTTATTCATTCCTTGAAGATCGTTTGGAAAACTTACAAGCGACTTTGAAAGAAATTGAGGATGAACAAGTTGCGGTTAGTCAACGTCTTGCTCAGATTGAAAAAGATGACATCAATGCTCGCCAGAAGGCAAATGTTTATGTCAATCGTCTTCATACAATTAAGAGATATATGGAAAAACGCAATCTTCCAGGTATTCCTCAGAATTTCTTACAGTTGTTCTTTACAGCAAGTAATCATACTGAAGAGTTGATGGCTGAGCTAGAAGAAGCCCAGGTCAATATCGAAGCTGTGAACCGTATGCTTGAAATTACAACAAATGATATGGAAGCACTTGAAGAAGAAACCTATAATATTGTTCAATATGCAACATTGACAGAACAATTACTACAGTATTCGAACCGCTACCGCTCATTTGATGAACGAATTCAGGAAGCCTTTAATGAATCATTAGAAATTTTTGAAAAAGAATTTGATTACCATGCTTCATTTGATAAGATTTCGCAAGCTTTGGAAGTTGCAGAACCAGGTGTAACCAACCGTTTTGTCACTTCATACGAAAAAACACGTGAGACGATTCGTTTCTAACATAATAAAAAAGATTTGGTTCTGTGATAAGCAGCACCAAATCTTTTTTATTTATTCATTCATTGTTTTTAAAAATGCCCAGTTACCAATTGATCTTGAACCGTATTCTATCTCCATAAAGTTTAGTAGGACATAATCGTTTTTTTCGTAGAATGAGGCATTTCTAGCTGTGCTGGTAATGAAACCCAAGTGTTTACAGCCTTTTGATTTGACATAAGGTTCAATCCCTTGTGTCAGAAAAGTACTGCCAATTCCCTGTCCCTTACTTGCTGTATTAACAGCTAAAGCCATCAAATACCAATCAAACTCTCCTGCTTGTTCTAAGTGCTTTTTGGAACGTTTTATAAAGTCAAAGTATTTAAAAAGATTTCGTGGTCGAATGTAGCGAAAAATGTTTGTTCCGCCATTTCGTAGATAGGATAGTATACAGAAATCCTTTTGTTGCAAAAGGGCGACTGCTAGTAATTCTCCATCTTGTTCCGCAACTAAACAGTTTCCTTTTTTAATATAGACTCTAGTAAGCAGAATTTGCAATGTTTCTACAAAAGCAGGATAGGAGTCAGGTTTCTTCAAATCGTCTTTTAAAATCGTTAAAAAAGGATAGTCAAGAAAGGAATTAGCTAATAGTTTTCCAATTTTTTCGCTTTCTTCAAGTCTTGCCTCTCTATATATGATATCTCCCATGTTTGTCTCCTTAATTATCTATAAAATCTTGTATGATAAGATTTCAAGATAAAAAATTGGAGATGATCCAAAAAGCAAGTTAGAACCTCGTTTTGTACTATAAGGTCCAAAAAGCTTTTTAAACTCTCCAATTTTTTATTTGGTTGGAATCGAAATTCCAATTAATTTTTCTGAATAGAGGGTTTTGATATTGGCCTCATCAATAGAGTCCTTATCAATTTTACGTTTCAAGAAAAATTCTTGAATAGCTTCGATTTCAGGTTCGCGAATAGCACGGTGTTTGTTTGAGATGAGGATTTCATAGTGAAGCGGAGCTTGAGTAAAAATAACATCTGTATTCCCTGCAGAATAAACCTCAACAAGGGTTGCATCTGTACTTTCTAGCTGGCTTTTTACAAGTTGCGAGTGTGAGTTTGTCGTATTGATAAGCTTCATAACATTTCCTCCGATTTTCTAATTCTATTATAGCACTTTTTAAATAAAGTAGCTTGCTTTATACTCAATGAAAATCAAAGAGCAAACTAGGAAGCTAGCCGCAGGCTGTACTTGAGTACGGCAAGGCGAAGCTGACGTGGTTTGAATTTGATTTTCGAAGAGTATTAGTCAATCTTATGCTGTTTTTTCCAAGATTGGATTGCCCATTTATGGCTACCACGTTTGAGATTTTCAATAGCCTCGTCAATAGGGAACCAGGCAATATGATTAAAGTCCTCTAGTGGTTTTTGCACTTCTTTGAAAGAAGTCGCTTCATAGAGGTAGGCAGGATTGTAGTAGTAGGTGTCACGGTGACGAGAGTAGAAATATTCGTCAGCTTGTCCGTAATAGGTACCAATTTCAGCTGTGAAGCCAAGCTCTTCAATCAATTCACGTTTTAAGGCTTCCTGATGGTTCTCACCAGCTTCAATTTCACCACCTGGTAGGAACCAAGCGCCATTGGGTGCTTGAACAAGAACAATTTGTTTTTGTTCAGCATCAGGGATAACTGCATATACGCCATAACGGTGCTGGTAGGTTACATTCTCTTTTTTTTCTCCAAAGGTTGGATTTGCCATTGCATTTTCCTCATTATCTATTATCTTTATTATTATCTTAATGGACAAAGGCCGAGCTGTCAAGAACTTATAGTTATTTTTGTAAAAAGGAGCAGAAAATTTTCATTTTCTACTCCTTTTCTATAGGATTTATACTTCTTTTTCAGAAGTTTTTACTTCAGATTTTTTGGCAGACTTAATTTGAATCTTGCCCTTGCTGGTCATAACTGCCTTGAGGTCTTTTTCGCTTGGATTTTCAAGGTAGTAGTCAGTGATTGCGTCCTCAATATAGTCTTGAATAGTACGACGAAGTGGGCGTGCCCCCATTTTTGGATCATAACCGAGGTCAACTAATTTTTCCTTGACCTTGTCAGTTACATCTAAATGAATGTTGTTACTTGAAAGACGTTTGTTAACATCTGCTAGCATAAGCTCGACAATCTGAAGGAGGTTATCCTTGCTGAGAGCCTTAAATTCGATAATACCATCAAAACGGTTCATAAACTCTGGGCTAAAGAAGTTACCGAGTTCACCGAGAACAGAATTGGTACGTCCTTCTCTAGCAGCACCAAATCCAACGCTGGCTTCGGCCTTACCTGTACCTGCATTTGAGGTCATGATAATGATGGCATCCTTGAAGCTAACGGTACGTCCTTGCCCATCTGTCAAACGACCATCGTCCAAGACCTGGAGGAACATATGCATAACATCTGGATGGGCTTTCTCTACTTCATCCAAGAGAATAAGAGAATATGGATTACGGCGGACTTTTTCAGTTAATTGCCCAGCCTCATCATAGCCAACATAACCTGGAGGGGCACCGACCAACTTAGCAACGCTATGTTTTTCCATGTATTCACTCATGTCAAAGCGAATCATGCTGTCAGCAGAACCAAAAAGTTCAATGGCTAGTTGTTTGGAAAGTTCTGTCTTACCGACACCAGTTGGTCCAACAAAGAGGAAACTTCCAATTGGACGATTAGGGGTCCCAAGTCCGACACGATTACGGCGAATAGCCTTGGCAATCTTATCGACAGCATCGTCTTGTCCAATAACATGAGACTTGAGATCCTCGGCTAGATGGATGAGTTGAGATTGTTCTTTCTCTTTCAAATCGCCAACAGGAATGTTGGTTTTCTGCTCGATAATGTGCTCAATGGTTTTCTCACTGATGATAGGAGTATCTTGGTCTGTGACCTTTTTCTTTTGCATTTCCTTATACTTGGCAATCTGGTCGCGGAAATAGGCAGCCTTCTCAAAATCTTCCTCTCGTGTAGCTTGAGATTTGAGATTTTCAGCTTCAATCAAGCGCTGATCAATCACTTTAGGATCTACAAAATTCAAGGTTAAGTTCATCTTAGAACCTGCTTCATCTAGGAGGTCAATGGCCTTGTCAGGTAAGAAGCGATCTTGGATGTAGCGATTGGAAAGAGTTGCAGCTGCTTCAATTGCAGCATCAGTATATTGAACGTGGTGGTAGTCTTCGTATTTCTTTTGAATTCCTTTGAGGATAGTGATTGTTTCTTCTACGGTTGGTTCATCGACCTTAACAGGTTGCATACGACGCTCTAGGGCAGCATCTTTTTCAATGATACGGTATTCATTGAGGGTAGTGGCACCGACCAGTTGCAGTTCCCCACGAGCAAGGGCTGGCTTGAGGATATTTCCTGCGTCCATATTGCCATCGCCCGCAGACCCCGCACCAACAATTTCATGGATTTCATCGATAAAGAGGATAATATCCTCACGTTTGCGAATTTCTTCCATGAGTTTTTGCATGCGTTCTTCAAATTGTCCACGGATACCCGTTCCTTGAACTAAGCTAACTACATCCAAACGGATGACTTGTTTGCCTTGGAGTTTATGTGGAACATCGCCATCAACAATTTTCTGAGCTAGACCTTCGACAACGGCAGTTTTTCCGACACCAGGTTCACCGATAAGAACAGGATTATTCTTGGTTCTACGATTGAGAATCTCGATGACACGGATAATCTCATCGTCGCGTCCAATAACGGGGTCAATATCGCCACGACGAGCAATCTCAGTTACATTGATACCAAATTCTTCTAGCAGGCCTTTTTCTTGGCTAGGAGGCGGAGTTTGGGCAGGTCCACGATTTTGGGAGCCATAACCGCCGTTTCCACCGTAGCCTCCACCTGATTGGGTTGGGGGAGTTGGAGGAGTATTGTTAGAAGGTCTGAAATTGTTTAGGTCGTTGAAGAAATCGCCGAAAGGATCAAAGTCACGATTGTTCAAATCCGTCATACCTTTAAAGAGACTGTTGTTAGGATCAGTCTTGATAATCTTGTAGCAGTTTTGACAGAGGTCAATTTGTTTTTGTTTTCCATTGAGATTGGTGTAAAGATGAATTGTTGAGTCGTTGATTTTACAGTTTTGACAAAGCATACATCTACCTCATTTCTTTCTTTAGGCTGACCTGTTTAAAGGTCAAAAATAGTCAAATTTCTATACTCTCATTATAACAGGATTGGGGTGTAAAGCAAGTAAAAAGATTGCAGCTTTGAGAAGTTGTTACAATGAAAATTTTTGAGAATTTGAGTTATAAAAAAATCCTATTTGTGAGACAAAAAGGATTTTGGTTAGACATGCAGGGGCAATCCCGGCTTGTTTTAGATTAGTAGAGAAGTTCGTAAATCTCCATTGCAATCAAGTCAATGCTGTCAAACGTATAAGTTTCGCGAGCTTCGACATCACGAAGGGTAAAGATTGAGCCGTTTTCTTCGTCGTGGCTGTATGCAACTTCTGCAACAACAACTCCTTCGCGTTCAAAATTACGTTTTAAATTTCCACCGTCTTTTGTCATTGCTTCAAGGCGGTTGATGATTCTAACCAAATGTGATTCCATTTTGATTCTCCTTCATTTCTTATCGTTACTATTTTACCATAAAGGAGGTCAACTTGCCTAGAAAAAACTAAGATTTCTCGCTAATTCTACTAGCTTAAAGGTTTTTTGAATAAATTAGACAAAAGATTTGAATTTTAATACAATACATGTTATAATCATACAGTATTCTATTTTAGAAAGCAGTGTGACTATGAATTTTTCTTTTTTACCTAAGTATTTACCTTATTTTAACTATGGGGCTGTTGTGACGGTTCTCATTTCTATCTGTGTTGTCTTTTTGGGAACTATTTTGGGTGTTGTCTTGGCTTTTGGGCAACGTTCAAAGTTTAAACCGCTTGTTTGGCTCGCCAACTTGTACGTTTGGATTTTCCGTGGGACACCGATGATGGTTCAGATTATGATTGCCTTTGCTCTTATGCATATCAATGCTCCGACTATTCAGGTTGGGATTTTGGGTGTTGATCTTTCTCGTTTGATTCCAGGGATTCTGATTATCTCTATGAACAGTGGTGCTTATGTTTCTGAGACTGTTCGTGCTGGGATTAATGCGGTTCCAAAAGGTCAGCTAGAGGCGGCCTATTCTTTAGGAATTCGTCCTAAAAATGCTATGCGTTATGTGATTTTGCCACAAGCAATCAAAAATATTTTGCCAGCATTGGGGAACGAATTTATCACCATTATCAAGGACAGCTCCCTCTTATCAGCTATCGGTGTTATGGAGTTGTGGAACGGGGCTACAACAGTTTCTACAACAACCTATCTACCTTTAACACCACTTTTATTTGCAGCCTTTTACTACTTGATTATGACCTCTATTTTGACAGTAGCCTTGAAAGCTTTTGAAAAACGTATGGGACAAGGAGATAAGAAATAATGACAGAAACCTTGATAAAAATTGAAAATTTACATAAATCATTTGGAAAGAATGAAGTATTGAAGGGCATCAACCTCGAGATTAAAAGAGGAGAAGTTGTCGTTATCATCGGTCCTTCAGGGAGCGGGAAATCTACCTTGCTTCGCTCTATGAATTTGTTGGAAGAAGCGACCAAGGGGAAGGTTATCTTTGAGGGAGTCGATATTACGGACAAGAAGAATGACCTGTTTGCCATGCGTGAGAAGATGGGCATGGTTTTCCAACAATTTAATCTCTTTCCTAATATGACTGTGATGGAAAATATCACCTTGTCTCCTATCAAGACCAAAGGTGAAAGTAAGGAAGTTGCAGAGAAGAGAGCTCAGGAACTTTTGGAAAAAGTTGGTTTACCAGATAAGGCAACTGCTTATCCACAGAGTTTGTCAGGTGGTCAGCAACAGCGGATTGCCATCGCGCGTGGTTTAGCTATGGAACCAGATGTTTTGCTCTTTGACGAGCCAACTTCAGCCCTGGACCCTGAAATGGTAGGTGAGGTGTTGGCTGTTATGCAAGACTTAGCCAAGTCAGGAATGACCATGGTTATCGTAACACATGAAATGGGATTTGCTCGTGAGGTGGCAGACCGTGTCATCTTTATGGCAGACGGTGTGGTTGTTGAAGATGGAACACCTGAACAGATTTTTGAACAAACCCAAGAACAACGGACTAAAGACTTCTTGAGTAAGGTTTTATAAGTTAGTTTTGTGGAGCTATTTGTAGCTAACTTTACATATAAAGTATAGATTAATGAAAAGCTCGACTAGAGCTTTTTCTTATAGTTTGAAACTATAGGATAGCCTAGGAAAGAAGTGTTAGAGGGGATTAGCAGTTTTTGGTATAATGGAAGATATTTGAAAGAAAAGAGAAGTGATATGACACAGATTATTGATGGGAAGGCTTTAGCGGCCAAATTGCAGGGGCAGTTGGCTGAAAAGACTGCAAGATTAAAGGAAGAAACAGTTCTAGTGCCTGGTTTGGTAGTGATTTTGGTTGGGGACAATCCAGCCAGCCAAGTCTACGTTCGTAACAAGGAGAGGTCAGCCCTTGCGGCTGGATTCCATAGTGAAGTTGTGCGAGTTCCAGATACCATTACTCAAGAGGAATTGTTAGACTTGATTGCCAAATACAATCAAGATTCAGCTTGGCATGGGATATTGGTCCAGTTACCATTACCAAAACATATCGATGAAGAGGCAGTTTTATTAGCCATTGACCCAGAAAAGGATGTGGATGGTTTCCATCCTCTAAACATGGGACGTCTTTGGTCTGGCCATCCAGTTATGATTCCTTCGACACCTGCAGGAATTATGGAAATGTTCCATGAATATGGGATTGACTTGGAAGGTAAAAATGCGGTCGTCATCGGTCGTTCAAACATTGTTGGAAAACCTATGGCTCAACTTCTTTTGGCCAAGAATGCTACAGTGACTTTGACCCATTCACGTACTCATAATCTTGCCAAGGTAGCTGCTAAAGCAGATATTCTTGTAGTAGCAATCGGTCGTTCCAAGTTTGTGACTCCTGACTTTGTCAAACCAGGTGCGGTAGTCATTGACGTTGGGATGAATCGTGATGAAAATGGTAAGCTCTGTGGGGATGTGGATTATGAGGCAGTTGCCCCACTTGCTAGCCATATTACGCCAGTTCCTGGAGGTGTAGGTCCTATGACCATTACTATGCTGATGGAGCAAACTTATCAAGCAGCGATTCGGACATTGGACAAGTACTAGGAAAATGAAATTCGTATTTGACTTGGATGGGACGCTGTCTTTTGACTATATGACCATAGATGAAGAGATTAGGCAGGTTCTTTTAAAGGCTGAAGATTATGGACATGAGGTTGTATTTGCCTCAGCTCGCTCTTATCAGGATTGTTTGGGCTTATTAGGTTTCGAGCTTAGTCAGCGCTTGGTCATAGGTTTGAATGGTGGTGTAGCCTATTATCTGGGAAAAGCTATCTATGAAAGGAATCTCGATGTTAGGATTTATCAGACGCTAGTGGATTATTGCCAGACCTATAATCTCCCTTTCTTTGTAGATGATTGTTTTGACTATAGTGGTCAGATTCTAGAGAAGATTCCATTTATCTCCAGTGTGGATCCCCTAAAGGTAGCTCGTCATCAGAAGCTTGAGGACTTGGGCACTCCGATTAAGTTAGTTGTTTATATGGGAGATCATGAGACTTTGCTTGATGATTTGCTTACTCAGCTAGAAAGATTGGGGCAGGCTCATCTGTCCTATCATGCTCATGAAAAGTGCCTTTATATCAATCCTTTGGATATTCATAAGGCGACAACTGTTGAAAAATTATGTGGAGAGAATGTTATTGCTTTTGGAAATGACCAAAACGACATTGAACTGTTTAAAAGGTCTCTTTATTCAGTTCAGATAGGAGATTTTTCTGGTCTTACTCCATATGCAGATGAAACGTTAGAGATAAAGGAAGCTCCTTCTCCGACAGTAGCAGCCAAAATCTTACAGACTTTTACGGAATTTAAGGGAAAATAGTAGAAAAGGAGGTATGCGCCTCCTTTTTGTTGTATAATAAATGCGAGAGGAAAAAAGATGAAAGTGATTAATCAAACCTTACTAGAAAAAGTCATTATTGAACGTTCTCGTACCAGTCATAAAGGAGACTATGGCCGTCTGCTGTTACTGGGTGGGACTTATCCTTATGGTGGTGCCATCATTATGGCTGCTTTAGCAGCTGTAAAAAGCGGTGCAGGATTGGTGACTGTTGGAACAGATAGGGAAAATATCCCAGCTTTGCACAGTCATTTACCTGAGGCTATGGCCTTTTCTCTTCAAGACCAGCAATTATTAAAAGAGCAATTGGAGAAGGCAGAAGTTGTCTTGCTGGGGCCTGGTTTACGAGACGATACGTTTGGAGAAAATCTTGTAAAACAGGTCTTTGCTAGCTTAAAAAAGAATCAGATTTTGATTGTAGATGGAGGGGCCTTAACCATCCTTGCTAGGACAAGTTTGTCGTTTCCATCTAACCAGCTTATCCTAACTCCCCACCAAAAAGAATGGGAAAAGCTGTCTGGTATTGCTATTGAAAAGCAAAACGAAGATACAACATCTAGTGCCCTGACTTCTTTCCCTCAAGGCATAATTTTGGTGGAGAAAGGTCCAACTACTCGTATTTGGCAAGTTGGCCAGTCTGATTATTACCAGTTACAGGTTGGCGGTCCCTATCAGGCGACTGGTGGTATGGGAGATACACTAGCTGGAATGATTGCAGGATTTGCAGGACAATTTCGACAGGCCAGTCTCTACGAACGTGTAGCAGTAGCAACTCATCTTCATTCGGCCGCAGCCCAAGAACTATCTCAAGAACATTATGTGGTCTTGCCGACGGAAATCAGTAGCCGTCTTCCCAAAATAATGAAAAAAATATCTCAAAAAGGCACCTGATAGTTCGGGCGCCTTTATATCTTTTATAAAAATCCTTTAATCTTTCCAACGAGGCCATCTAGACCTTCAGAACCAGAAATCAACTGCTGAGCTTGAGAGAAGTATTCTCCAAGCTGTTCTTGATTTTCTGCAACAAATGCTTTTGCAGCTTCGAAATCTTTTGTTTCGATTAATTCTTTTACTTGGTTAAACAAATCTAATGGGTTCATCTTATTTCTCCTTTTCTGTACTTAACTATTTAATCATCTTTATGATAAAAAATCAACTGTTGCTGCTTTTGGCTAGGACCTGTTTTTATCTACAAGTTCTCATAACTAAGATTCTAACTACCAAATCAAGGTGGACATAAAAATAAAAATGTTCGGGTTTTTCTAGTGTATCCATGAAATAAAAACGGATACATGTTATAATAAAAGTAGCTCTTTAATGGAGGTGTTTGAGTGGAAAATCTGAAGAAAATGGCAGGTATCAAGGCTGCTGAGTTTGTCAAGGATGGCATGGTAGTCGGACTTGGAACGGGTTCTACTGCCTATTATTTTGTCGAAGAAATCGGTCGTCGTATCAAGGAAGAAGGGTTGCAGATTACAGCTGTAACGACTTCTAGTGTGACTAGTAAACAGGCTGAAGGGCTTAATATCCCACTCAAGTCTATTGACCAAGTAGACTTTGTCGATGTGACAGTCGACGGGGCGGATGAAGTGGATAGTCAGTTTAATGGAATCAAAGGCGGTGGTGGTGCCCTCCTGATGGAGAAGGTTGTTGCAACGCCCTCAAAAGAATATATTTGGGTAGTGGATGAAAGCAAGCTGGTCGAGAAACTAGGTGCTTTTAAATTGCCTGTAGAAGTGGTTCAGTATGGCGCGGAACAGGTCTTTCGTCGTTTTGAACGAGCTGGCTACAAACCAAGTTTCCGTGAAAAAGACGGCCAACGTTTTGTGACCGATATGCAGAATTTTATCATTGACCTTGCCTTGGATGTCATTGAAGATCCAATTGCTTTCGGACAAGAATTGGACCATGTCGTTGGTGTTGTAGAGCACGGCTTATTCAACCAAATGGTGGATAAGGTCATCGTTGCTGGACGAGACGGGGTTCAGATTTTAACTTCAACAAAAGCAAGATAACTAAAATAATAAGGAGATACACTATGTCAAAATTTAATCGTATTCACTTGGTGGTATTAGATTCTGTAGGAATCGGTGCTGCACCAGATGCCAATAACTTTGTCAATGCAGGAGTTCCAGATGGTGCTTCTGACACATTAGGACACATTTCAAAAGCAGTTGGTTTGAATGTCCCAAACATGGCTAAAATTGGTCTGGGAAATATTCCTCGTGAAACTCCTCTTAAGACTGTACCTGCAGAAAGCAATCCAACTGGATATGCAACAAAATTAGAGGAAGTATCCCTTGGTAAGGATACCATGACTGGACACTGGGAAATCATGGGACTCAACATTACTGAGCCTTTCGATACTTTCTGGAATGGATTCCCAGAAGAAATCCTGACAAAAATCGAAGAATTTTCAGGACGTAAGGTCATTCGTGAAGCCAACAAACCTTACTCAGGAACAGCTGTTATCGATGACTTTGGACCACGTCAGATGGAAACTGGGGAGTTGATTATCTATACTTCGGCTGATCCTGTTTTGCAGATTGCTGCCCACGAAGACATCATTCCTTTGGATGAACTATACCGTATCTGTGAATACGCTCGTTCGATAACCCTTGAGCGCCCTGCTCTTCTAGGTCGTATCATTGCCCGTCCTTATGTTGGTGAGCCTGGAAACTTCACTCGTACAGCAAACCGTCGTGACTTAGCCGTTTCTCCATTTGCACCGACTGTTTTGGATAAATTGAATGAAGCTGGTATCGATACTTACGCTGTTGGTAAAATCAATGATATCTTTAACGGTGCTGGTATCAACCATGACATGGGCCACAACAAATCAAACAGCCATGGAATTGATACACTATTGAAGACCATGGGCCTTGCTGAATTTGAAAAAGGATTCTCATTCACAAACTTGGTTGACTTTGATGCCCTTTACGGCCACCGTCGTAATGCTCACGGTTACCGTGATTGTTTGCATGAGTTTGATGAACGCTTGCCTGAAATTATCGCAGCTATGAGAGAGAACGACCTTCTATTGATTACTGCGGACCATGGAAATGATCCAACCTATGCAGGAACAGATCACACTCGTGAATATATTCCATTGTTGGCCTATAGCCCTGCCTTTAAAGGAAATGGTCTCATTCCTGTCGGATATTTTGCAGATATCTCAGCGACTGTTGCCGATAACTTTGATGTGGAAACTGCCATGATTGGGGAAAGTTTCTTAGATAAATTGGTATAAGATGACGCGTTATGCTTTGCTGGTTAGAGGCATCAATGTTGGTGGCAAAAATAAAGTTGTCATGGCGCAACTTCGTCAAGAATTGACAGAGTTGGGACTGGAAAAAGTTGAAAGCTACATCAACAGTGGCAATATTTTCTTTACTTCGACAGACTCAAAATCCCAATTGATTGAAAAGTTAGAGGTTTTCTGTGGAACTCGTTATCCATTTATTCAGAGATTTTCTTTACTGAGTCAGGAAGATTATGAAGAAGAGCTGAAGAATCTGCCAGATTGGTGGACCAAAGATTTGGCACGAAAGGATGTCCTCTTTTACACGGAGGGATTGGATGTGGCTAAAGTCATTGAGACAGTTGAAAGTTTGGAATTGAAAGATGAAATCGTTCATTTTGGAAGACTTGGGATTTTCTGGGGGAAATTCTCTGAGGAATCCTACTATGCAACTGCCTATCATAAGTACTTGCTCAAGATGCCTTTTTATCGCAACATCACTATTCGCAATGCCAAAACTTTTGACAAAATCGGTCAAATGCTAAAAAATAATAAAGGAGAACACAATGACATTTTTAGATAAAATCAAGGAAACAGCTGCTTTCCTGAAAGACAAGGGAATCCAAGCACCTGAGTTTGGTTTAATCCTTGGATCAGGACTTGGAGAATTGGCAGAAGAAATCGAAAATCCAGTTGTAGTAGATTATGCAGACATTCCAAACTGGGGCCGCTCAACAGTAGTCGGACACGCTGGGAAATTGGTATATGGAGAACTTGCAGGTCGCAAGGTCTTGGCTCTTCAAGGTCGTTTCCATTTCTATGAAGGAAATCCTCTTGAAGTCGTGACTTTCCCAGTACGTGTGATGAAAGTTCTTGGATGCGAAGGTGTCATTGTAACCAATGCAGCTGGCGGTATTGGATTTGGTCCTGGTACCTTGATGGCTATCTCAGACCATATCAATATGACGGGGCAAAATCCATTGATGGGTGAAAACTTGGATGATTTTGGTCCTCGTTTCCCAGATATGTCTAAGGCCTACACACCAGAATACCGTGCTACTGCCCATGAAGTGGCTAAGAAACTTGGTATCAAGCTTGACGAAGGTGTTTATATCGGTGTTACTGGTCCGACTTATGAAACCCCAGCAGAAATTCGTGCCTATAAGACACTGGGAGCAGATGCAGTTGGTATGTCGACTGTTCCTGAAGTTATTGTTGCAGCCCACTCTGGCTTGAAAGTTCTCGGTATTTCATGTATTACTAACCATGCTGCAGGCTTCCAAGAAGAACTCAACCACGAAGAAGTTGTAGAAGTGACAGAACGTGTTAAAGGCGACTTCAAAGGCTTGCTTAAAGCGATTCTTGCTGAATTGTAATCATGTTAATTGAATTGAGGAGTATTTTTCGAAAAATCCCTTATAATTTTAGATTATTCATAGCAGTAATTCTTCAAGGAATAGTTTCGGGTTTATCTGGTATAGTTCTCCATTATCTTTTAGAGATGGTGGAGGAGCTAGTTTTTGTTCAGTCAGAGCATCATAGTGGATTTTTGACAGATGGAGTTTCCTCCTCACGGATAGGACTAAGTTTAATAATCGTGGGTCTTAGCTCATCCTTGATCTGGTATTTCTTGCAAAAAGGGTCGAAGATTTATTCCATCAAAGCTCAGATGAAGGATGAGACTTCACAATACAAGCTTCATTTTCTAAAACAGCTATTTCATTCAATTTGGCAGATTATTGCAGTTGGAGGGGGAGCGCCTATTGGCAAAGAAGCTGCACCACGAGAGATTGGGACTCTATTTGCAGGAAAAATTGGAAAAATATGTATACTGTCTATGAAGGATCGTATCTTTCTCCTTGCTTGTGGTGCTGGTGCTGGTTTAGCGGCTGTTTATCAGGTTCCATTAACAAGTGTCTTCTTTGTTTTTGAAACCCTAGGAATTGCTCTATCTATTAAACGATTTGTCTTAGTCGGTTTGACTACCTATGTCTCAACCTATATAGCAGGCTGGGTTATTTCAGATCAGGCTCTCTACCAGATTCCAGCTATCACATGGTCATTAAAGGAAATATGGATTATTCCCTTATTACTTCTTTTCTTAACTCCACTAGCTTGTCTTTTTGGTCGCTTAAGTAAGGCAGCGTCTTCAAACAGAATAAAAGATAAACGAATACTTCTAACATTGCCCTCAGCTTTTCTTTTTCTTGTTGGTCTTGCAAGTTCCTTTCCACATCTACTTGGAAATGGACGGATGATGGCTCAGGAAATTTTAAATGGTAGCAGTGGTCAAACAGTGCTTCTCATGTTTTTCCTAAAAGCAGTGGTCGTTCTTATTATCCTTTGGGCAGGGGCCTATGGTGGTACTCTTACACCATCTTTTGCCTTGGGGATAGCTGGAGCTGCCCTCTTGGGCATGATTCTAGGTTTGGACAGTCAGCCAACCGTTTTACTTTTGGGATCGGTTTGCTTTTTGTCTGTGACCTTGAGGGCGCCCATTTCTGCAACAGGATTAGTTATAGGTTTCACTGGGCTAGGTATAGATTCTCTTCCGTATCTCTTAGTAACAGCTGTTTTAGCCTATGAATTTGCAAAAATGTTAGACCACTTTCCTTGGGCTAGCATACTGAGTCAGAAGTCAAAGAATAAAGTAATTAGGTAGGAAATTCCCATTTCTTCTAGTCAATGATTTGATTTAAAAGATTAAAAAAACTCTCAATTTATTTATAACTGTTTTAAATAAAAATGAAGTAGGCCTATTGGAATCTTGATTGAATCCGATTTTTCCTAGTTATGAAATATAAAAATAAAAAAAAGAAAGGTAGAGCGTGTGTTTTGATTTGAACACGAGCGGAAAACTTTTCTAAAAACTCAGAAGAGAAGGGGAATTCGGGCTTGAATTGAAGCCGGTCTAATCTTCTCGATATCATCAAAATTAAGAAAGAAAGGAATTGAACCCACCCTAAAAGCAGTGGGAAAAAGATAGTTGGTCTAGCGAGCATCGCTCACTGCACCCAACTCCTATTTTCCCTTTGCTTTTTGACGGGTTTGGTATCTTATATTATGTCTATCCATATTGCTGCTCAGCAGGGTGAAATTGCTGATAAAATTCTTCTTCCTGGGGATCCTCTTCGTGCTAAGTTTATTGCGGAGAATTTCCTTGAAGATGCTGTTTGTTTTAACGAAGTACGTAACATGTTTGGTTACACTGGTACTTACAAGGGCCACCGTGTATCAGTCATGGGAACTGGGATGGGGATGCCATCTATTTCGATTTATGCGCGTGAGTTGATTGTTGACTACGGTGTGAAAAAATTGATTCGTGTGGGAACTGCGGGTTCTTTGAATGAAGATGTTCACGTTCGTGAATTGGTTTTGGCGCAGGCAGCGGCAACCAACTCAAACATCGTCCGTAATGACTGGCCACAGTACGATTTCCCACAAATCGCTAGCTTTGATTTGCTGGACAAGGCCTACCATATCGCCAAAGAACTCGGTATGACCACCCACGTTGGGAACGTTTTGTCTTCTGATGTCTTTTACTCAAACTACTTTGAAAAGAACATCGAACTTGGTAAATGGGGAGTCAAGGCTGTGGAAATGGAAGCAGCAGCCCTTTACTATCTGGCAGCCCAACACCATGTTGACGCGCTTGCCATCATGACTATTTCTGATAGTTTGGTCAATCCAGATGAAGACACGACTGCAGAAGAACGTCAAAATACCTTCACTGATATGATGAAGGTTGGTTTGGAAACCTTGATTGCAGAATAATTATAGCCAAAAAGGAAGCCCTTCTTTATGAATTGGAGGACTTCCTTTTCTTATCCAGAAATTGATCTAGTTCTTTCTGATTTCGAATAATAGTGACTTTATGTGAGTATTCTTGGCAAAATTTTTGGTATCTTTCCTTAGCATTATTTGTCCGTCCATCTCTGAGAATCCATCTGATAAACTCCCAATTAAATTGTTCTTGACAACCAGCTGCCATACTTTCTCTCACTTTTCCTCTGTATTTTAAATAGCGCTTAAAGGCTCTTAGCAAACAATTCCAAGAAGAGAAGTTTAAAAAGATGATTTGGTCAGCTTCCTGCATTCTTTCCTCGTAATAGCACCAAGAATAATTCCCATCAATGACCCAAGCTTCCTGTGTTGTGAGAAAGCTTTTCATTTCATCCAACATCCAGTCACGGTCACTGTCTTGCCAACCAGGCTGAAATTGGAGTGTGTCCATGTGAAGTTTTGGGATGGAGTAGTAGAGAGATAACTTTTCAGCTAGCGTTGACTTACCAGCACCAGAATATCCGATAATTGCGATTTTCATTTTCTACCTTTTTCTATTTGAGGACAAAAAAACAGCCTCCATGGACTGTTTCTTATTTAGCAAGTTTAGCTGAAAGACGAGCTTTGTCGCGGCTTGCTTTGTTTTTGTGAATCAAACCTTTAGTTTCTGCTTTATCGATAGCTGAGCTAGCAGCACGGAAAAGTTCTTCAGATGGGTTTGCTTCGAAAGCTTTGATAGCAGTACGCATAGCTGATTTTTGAGCTGAGTTCTTTTCGTTTTGTTTAACGTTCAATTCAGCGCGTTTGATAGCTGATTTAATGTTTGCCAATGTTCTTACCTCCATATTTACTAACTATACCATTATATCTGAAAACTTACGTTTTGACAAGAGAAAATTACTTTTTTAAGTAAATTTCATCGATTTCATGGTTCTTTGTTTTATGCAGAATCACTTCCGCACGATTTCTGGTTGGTTCAATATAATTTTGTAGATTTGTGAGATTGATACTGGTCCAGACCTGATGGGCAAAGGACTCCACTTCCCCAATCGGCATTTGTGTAAAACGATAATAGTAGCTATCAGGGTCGTTTTGGGCTAGGCTCAGCATCTTCAAGAAACGGTCCAGATACCAACTCTCGATGTCATTCACTGCAGCATCAACATAGATGGAAAAGTCGAAGAAGTCGGTGATATAGAGACGTTCGTTTTGTGGATTTTGAAAAACGTTAATCCCTTCGACAATGACAAAGTCAGCTGCTTTGACGTTTTGTTTTTCCTCAGGAACGATGTCGTAGACTTCATGAGAATAGACAGGAATATCTACATCTTGTCCATTTTTGATGTGATCCAGGAAGTTGAGAAGAGCTTCCATATCATAGCTTTCAGGAAATCCCTTGCGATTTAAAATCCCTTGTTCAATCAAGGCCTGGTTGGGATAGAGAAAGCCGTCAGTTGTTACCAACTCAACCGTAGCATCTTTAAGCGTACGGGACAGTAGGATTTGAAGTAGGCGACTAGTTGTTGATTTTCCAACGGCAACACTCCCAGAAACCCCAATGATAAAAGGTTGGGATTTACTTTCACGTTGAAGGAAAATTCCTTTTGAAAAGGCCAAATCATCCTTGGTACGCTTATAAATCTGGATGAGATGGGCTAGGGGTAGATAGACATCGGTAACATCTTGCAGACTAATCTGGTCATTAAAGCTTTTGATGGATTCTAATTCCTCTTCTGTCAAAGGAGGTGTTGTTTTTCGATGTAAAGATTGCCAAGTCTGGCGGCTGATTTTTTCAAAATGTAAAAATTCGTTGGTCATTTGTTTTCCCCTAGATATTTTGTTTATCATACCATAAAAAGCTAAAAAAATAAAGCGGTTTCTTGAATGTGTTAAGTCAATAGTATATAATATAAGTAGATAGAGGATGAACAATTTATTGATGAAGTAGGAGCTACTTTCTCCTGATTTATAAGCTAATAAAGGGGGCTTTGAGGGTTACAACTTATAGGAGGTGTACTATGAAAATCTTAAAACGTTACATATTGGAACTCTGTTTTATTTTAAGTTTTGCACTACCTTTTATAAAAGGGGCGAATGCGGATAATGGTAGACGCTTTGTGGAAATCTATTACGGTTTTACTTTTTTGATGGAACATGCTATTGTAACAGTTGTCTTTCTCTGTTCGCTCTTGATTGCTTTCTTCCTAAAAAAACGGTGGACGAAATGGCTTGCTGCTGGTAGTTATTTCTTTTTAGTTCTATGGATTGCTACAGAGGGTTATTTCTTCCGCATGTCACTAGAAGATTTGATACGACTTTGGACAAGTTTGGAAATCCTGACAAAAACGTATCAGTTGGGCTTTTATCTAAACATCCTGTTGGGAATTTTGTTGATAATAAAGTATTTGAAGGTTAAGCAATAGTCATAAAAATGCACCTGATTATAGATGATAAACTTTTTGTTTTATCCTGACTATGATATTTCTAGTTCTAAATGGCTTATCATTCATCTATAAGTGTTGAAAGAGATTGAAGAAAAGGTTTTACCTACTAGCTTTCTTCAGTCTTTTTCGTTTTATGATCAATTTGTAAACGATTTACAATTTAAGTCAAATTATGGTAAAATAGTTTCATGAGTAAAATGTATTATGCAGAAAATCCTGACGCTGCTCACGACATTCATGAGTTAAGAGTGGACTTGTTGGGAGAAAAAATGACCTTTTTGACGGATGCGGGTGTTTTTAGCAAGAAAATGATTGACTTTGGCAGTCAACTCTTGCTCAAGTGTCTTGAGGTCAACCAAGGAGAGACTGTCTTGGATGTAGGCTGTGGTTACGGACCTTTGGGCTTGTCCTTGGCTAAGGCTTATGGAGTTCAGGCGACCATGGTCGATATCAACAATCGTGCCTTGGATTTGGCGCGACAAAATGCTGAACGAAATAAAATAGAAGCAACGATTTTTCAGTCCAATATCTATGAACAAGTTGAAGGGAAATTTGACCATGTCATTTCCAATCCCCCTATCCGTGCAGGTAAGCAAGTGGTTCATGAAATCATTGAGAAAAGTAAAGATTTCTTGGTAACTGGTGGGGATTTGACTATCGTTATCCAGAAAAAACAAGGGGCTCCAAGTGCCAAGTCCAAGATGGAAGATGTGTTTGGCAATTGTGAAATCGTCAAAAAAGATAAGGGATACTATATCCTTAGAAGTGTGAACGAATGAGAGCAGTTGATTTAATCCAAAAGAAACGAGATGGTCAAGAACTGACTTCGAGTGAAATTGAATGGCTAGTTGAAGGCTATGTATCAGGAACTGTTCCTGATTATCAGATGTCTGCCTTTGCTATGGCTGTTTATTTTAAAGGAATGACGACACGAGAAATTTCTGATCTAACTATGAAGATGGTTCAGACAGGTCAAGAGTTTGATTTATCCGCTATTGAAGGGGTTAAGGTTGACAAGCATTCTACGGGTGGTGTTGGTGATAAGGTAACCTTGATTTTAGCTCCCCTTGTTGCAAGCTTTGGGGTTCCAGTCGCGAAAATGAGTGGTCGTGGTCTCGGCCATACAGGTGGAACAATTGATAAATTGGAGTCCATTAAGGGCTATCAAGTGGAACGCAGTCAAGAGGATTTTATTCGTCAGGTTCAGGATATTGGTGTATCTGTCATTGGGCAATCAGACCAGCTTGTCAAAGCAGATAAGCTTCTCTACGCTCTCCGTGATGTGACAGCAACTGTCGATACGATTCCTTTGATTGCGAGTTCGGTGATGAGCAAGAAAATTGCTGCAGGGGCGGATGCTATTTTGCTAGACGTGACTGTCGGTGAGGGAGCCTTCATGAAGACGGTTGATGAGGCGCGTGAGTTGGCTCAAACTATGGTGGAACTTGGTAAGGCAGTTGGTCGGAAGACGGTAGCAGTGATTACGGATATGAGTCAGCCCTTGGGACGAGCGATTGGAAATCGTCTGGAGATCCTTGAAGCATTGGAGATTTTACAAGGTCAAGGCCGTCAGGATATTACCCACTTCATATGTGAGTTGGCTCAAATTATGCTTGGACTGGCAAATGTAAATAAGACAGTTGAAGAAGTCCGCCAACATCTTGAAAATGGACAAGCGCTTGCTAAGTTTGAGGAGATGGTCCAAGCCCAAGGTGGAGACTTGGAAGACCTCTATCGTCCAGTCAATGTGTCACATGTGGTGGAAATCCCTGCCCAGGAAACGGGTGTCATTTCAGCTCTTCCAGCTATGGAATTTGGACTTTATGCTATGAGACTGGGTGCTGGTCGTGCAGTCAAGTCTGATGCCTTGGACTATGAAACAGGAATTGTTTTTGAAAAGAAAGTTGGAGATTCCGTTCAAAAGGGAGAAATTGTTGCAAAAGTATACACAAATGGAAAAATTTTTCCTCAGCTAGTTACAGATTTTCAAAAATATGTTAAAATAAATGATAGGGTGCAAAGTTTACGAGAAATTATAGAAATTATCTCATAAACCGCAGGAGAATCCGAATATGAAATTAAATAAATATATCGATCATACGCTTTTAAAACAAGATGCAACAGAAAATCAAATCGATTGTTTGTTGTCTGAGGCTAAGGAGTATGATTTTGCCAGTGTTTGCGTTAATCCGACCTGGGTTGAACATGCTAAAAAAGGACTTGAAGGCACAGATGTCAAGGTCTGCACAGTAGTAGGTTTCCCCTTGGGAGCAACAACTTCAGCTGTGAAAGCATTTGAAACAAAAGAAGCTATCCAAAATGGGGCTGATGAGATTGATATGGTGATCAATGTTGGAGCTCTCAAATCAGGTAATCTTGATTTGGTTGAATCGGACATCCGTGCTGTTGTAGAAGCAAGTGGTGACAAGTTAGTGAAAGTCATTATTGAAGCTTGCCTTCTGACAGACCAAGAAAAAGTTGTGGCTTGCCAATTAGCTCAAAAAGCTGGAGCTGACTTCGTAAAAACTTCAACTGGCTTTTCAACTGGTGGCGCTACGGTAGCAGATGTTAAATTAATGCGTGAAACAGTTGGACCTGATATGGGTGTCAAGGCTGCTGGTGGAGCTCGTTCTTATGCAGATGCTCTTGCCTTTGTGGAAGCAGGTGCGACCCGTATTGGGACGTCAGCTGGGGTAGCCATTTTAAAAGGAGAATTGGCAGATGGCGACTACTGAGTTGATTGAACTGGCAATTGAAACCAGTAAACATGCCTATGTCCCCTATTCTCACTTTCCTATCGGAGCAGTTTTAGTAGCCAAAGACGGAAGTGTTTACACGGGAGTGAATATCGAAAATGCTAGCTATCCTTTGACCAATTGCGGTGAGAGAACAGCCATTTTTAAGGCTATATCTGAAGGACAAAGAGAATTTTCAGAATTGATTGTCTATGGACAGACTGAAAAACCAATCTCACCATGTGGTGCTTGTCGCCAAGTAATGGTCGAATTTTTTGAACAAGATCTAAAAGTGACCTTAGTCGCAAAAGATAAATCGACGGTCGAGATGACGGTCGGGGAATTACTTCCATACTCTTTTACAGACTTAAACTAGTCTGAGTCGCTCTCTGAGTGGCACGGTCCTTGTGGCCAACCAATCCATACTTGCAACATCGTTGCACATCTTATTTAGGAGGTTCAGTAATGAACAAGAAACAATGGCTAGGCCTTGGTCTAGTTGCAGTAGCAGCAGTTGGACTTGCTGCATGTGGTAACCGCTCTTCTCGTAACGCAGCTTCATCTTCTGATATGAAGACAAAAGCAGCGATCGTCACTGATACTGGTGGTGTTGATGACAAATCATTCAACCAATCAGCTTGGGAAGGTTTGCAAGACTGGGGTAAAGAACACAATCTTTCAAAAGATAAAGGTTTCACTTACTTCCAATCAACAAGTGAAGCTGACTATGCTAACAACTTGCAACAAGCGGCTGGAAGTTACAACCTAATCTTCGGTGTTGGTTTTGCCCTTCACAATGCAGTTAAAGATGCAGCAGCAGAGCACACTGACTTGAACTATGTCTTGATTGATGATGTGATTAAAGATCAAAAGAATGTTGCGAGCGTAACTTTCGCTGATAATGAGTCAGGTTACCTTGCAGGTGTAGCTGCAGCAAAAACAACTAAGACAAAACAAGTTGGTTTTGTAGGTGGGCAGGAGTCAGAAGTTATCTCTCGTTTTGAAGCAGGATTCAAAGCTGGTGTTGCGTCAGTAGACCCATCTATCAAAGTCCAAGTTGACTACGCTGGTTCATTTGGTGATGCTGCTAAAGGTAAAACAATTGCAGCTGCACAATACGCAGCCGGTGCAGATATTGTTTACCAAGTAGCTGGTGGTACAGGTGCTGGTGTCTTTGCAGAAGCAAAATCACTCAACGAAAGCCGTCCTGAAAATGAAAAAGTTTGGGTTATCGGTGTTGACCGTGACCAAGAAGCAGAAGGTAAATACACTTCTAAAGATGGCAAAGAATCAAACTTTGTTCTTGCATCTACTTTGAAACAAGTTGGTACAACTGTAAAAGATATTTCTAACAAGGCAGAAAAAGGTGAATTCCCTGGCGGTCAAGTGATCGTTTACTCATTGAAAGATAAAGGGGTTGACTTGGTAACAACTAACCTTTCTGAAGAAGGTAAAAAAGCCGTTGAAGATGCAAAAGCTAAAATCCTTGATGGAAGCGTAAAAGTTCCTGCAAAATAATGGATGGAAGTTATTTCTTAGGAAGCGGCCATCGGCCGCTTTTTAAGAGTTGAGACAAAGTCATTTTGTCTCAGTAAAGCTTGCTACTAGACAAACTAGCAAGTTTTATTGAAATAAAATAAGACTCTGAAAGGAAGAGCACATGGCACACGAAAATGTCATTGAGATGCGTGATATTACCAAGGTGTTTGGTGAATTTGTTGCCAACGACAAAATCAACCTGCACCTACGAAAAGGTGAAATTCATGCACTTTTAGGAGAAAATGGGGCTGGTAAGTCCACGCTCATGAACATGTTAGCAGGCCTTCTTGAACCAACCGGTGGTGAAATTGCGGTCAACGGTCAAGTTGTCAACCTCGACTCACCATCTAAAGCAGCTAGCTTGGGAATCGGAATGGTTCACCAGCACTTTATGTTGGTAGAAGCCTTCACAGTGGCTGAAAACATCATTTTAGGTAGTGAATTGACTAAAAATGGTGTGCTAGATATTGCTGGAGCTAGCAAAGAAATCAAGGCTCTTTCTGAACGTTATGGCTTAGCTGTTGACCCTTCTGCCAAGGTGGCAGACATCTCAGTTGGAGCCCAACAACGTGTAGAAATTTTAAAAACCCTTTATCGGGGGGCTGATATCCTTATCTTTGACGAACCAACGGCCGTTTTGACTCCATCAGAAATTGATGAGTTGATGGCTATTATGAAAAATCTTGTCAAAGAAGGGAAATCAATTATCTTGATTACCCACAAGTTGGACGAGATTCGCGCAGTTTCTGACCGCGTTACAGTTATCCGTCGTGGGAAATCAATTGAAACAGTCGAAATTGCAGGAGCTACCAATGCTGATTTGGCAGAAATGATGGTAGGACGTTCCGTTTCCTTTAAAACAGAGAAACAAGCCTCTCAACCAAAAGAAGTGGTCTTGTCTATTAAAGACTTGGTGGTAAATGAAAACCGCGGTGTCCCAGCTGTTAAAAATCTGTCCTTGGATGTTCGTGCTGGAGAGATTGTTGGGATTGCGGGGATTGATGGAAATGGTCAGTCTGAACTGATTCAAGCCATTACAGGTCTTCGCAAGGTTGAATCTGGTAGCATTGAGTTAAAAGGAGATTCAATTGTAGGCTTGCATCCACGACAAATTACAGAGTTGAGTGTGGGGCATGTTCCAGAAGACCGTCACCGTGATGGTTTGATTTTAGAGATGATGATCTCTGAAAATATTGCCCTTCAAACCTACTACAAAGAACCACATAGTAAAAATGGAATTTTGAACTATTCAAATATTACTTCTTATGCTAAAAAGCTAATGGAAGAATTTGATGTTCGTGCTGCCAGTGAATTTGTTCCTGCAGCTGCACTCTCAGGAGGAAATCAACAAAAAGCAATTATTGCTCGTGAAATTGATCGAGATCCTGATCTCCTTATCGTCAGCCAGCCAACTCGTGGGTTGGATGTCGGTGCTATTGAATATATCCACAAACGCTTGATTGAAGAGCGTGATAATGGCAAGGCTGTTCTAGTTGTCAGCTTTGAATTGGATGAGATTTTAAACGTCTCAGACCGTATTGCCGTTATCCACGATGGTAAGATTCAAGGTATTGTATCACCAGAAACAACCAATAAACAAGAACTTGGTGTCTTGATGGCTGGTGGAAACTTGGGAAAGGAGAAGAGTGATGTCTAAAAAATTACAACAAATTTCGGTTCCCTTGATTTCTGTATTCCTAGGAATTTTACTCGGAGCCATTGTCATGTGGATCTTCGGTTATGATGCTATTTGGGGCTACGAAGAATTGTTCTATACAGCCTTTGGTAGTCTGCGTGGGATTGGGGAGATCTTCCGTGCTATGGGACCTCTGGTCTTGATTGGTCTTGGTTTTGCCGTTGCCAGTCGTGCAGGTTTCTTTAACGTCGGGCTTCCTGGTCAGGCTTTGGCAGGTTGGATTCTCAGTGGTTGGTTTGCCCTGTCGCATCCAGATATGCCACGTCCCTTGATGATTCTAGCAACCATCGTGATTGCCTTGATTGCTGGTGGGATTGTCGGAGCGATTCCAGGTATTCTGAGAGCTTATCTAGGGACATCAGAGGTTATCGTAACCATCATGATGAACTACATTGTCTTGTATGTAGGAAATGCCTTTATCCATGCCTTTCCTAAAGACTTCATGCAAAGTACAGATTCGACGATTCGTGTCGGAGCTAATGCAACTTACCAGACACCTTGGTTGGCTGAGTTGACTGGTAATTCGCGGATGAATATCGGTATTTTCTTTGCTCTCATTGCCGTTGCAGTCATTTGGTTCATGCTCAAGAAAACGACTCTTGGTTTTGAAATCCGTGCGGTTGGTCTTAATCCACATGCTTCAGAATATGCTGGTATTTCTGCAAAACGGACTATTATCCTATCAATGATTATTTCAGGTGCTTTGGCAGGTCTTGGTGGAGCTGTTGAAGGACTTGGAACCTTCCAGAACGTCTATGTTCAAGGTGCGTCATTGGCTGTCGGATTTAACGGGATGGCGGTTAGTCTGCTTGCGGCCAACTCACCAGTTGGTATTCTCTTTGCAGCCTTCCTATTTGGTATTCTCCAAGTTGGAGCCCCTGGTATGAATGCGGCGCAGGTACCGTCTGAGCTTGTCAGCATTGTAACAGCGTCTATTATCTTCTTTGTCAGTGTTCATTACCTTATCGAACGCTTTGTCAAACCGAAAAAACAAGTTAAAGGAGGTAAGTAAAGATGTCTATTACAACCTTGCTCACCCTCTTGGTGTCTTCTATGCTGATTTACTCAGCACCCCTCATCTTTACAAGTATTGGCGGTGTTTTCTCTGAACGTGGTGGTGTGGTAAACGTCGGCCTTGAAGGAATTATGGTTATGGGTGCCTTTTCTGGAGTTGTCTTTAACCTTGAATTTGCAGAACAATTTGGAGCAGCAACTCCATGGCTATCCTTGCTTGTAGCAGGATTGGTTGGTGGTGTCTTCTCTATCATCCACGCAGCGGCGACGGTTCATTTCCGTGCAGACCATGTTGTCAGCGGTACGGTATTGAACTTGATGGCGCCTGCCTTGGCTGTTTTCTTAGTGAAAGTTCTTTATAACAAAGGACAAACCGACAACCTAAGTCAAACTTTTGGACGCTTTGACTTCCCAGTCTTGGCAAATATCCCAGTGATTGGTGATATCTTCTTCAAGTCAACTAGTCTACTTGGTTATCTAGCGATTGCCTTCTCGTTCCTTGCTTGGTTTATCCTCTTCAAGACTCGATTTGGTCTTCGTCTCCGCTCTGTCGGTGAACACCCTCAAGCAGCGGACACTTTGGGAATCAATGTATACAAAATGAGATATTTAGGGGTTATTATTTCAGGTTTTCTAGGTGGAATTGGCGGAGCGATTTATGCTCAATCCATCTCAGTTAACTTCTCGGTAACAACTATTGTTGGACCTGGATTTATTGCTCTTGCTGCGATGATCTTCGGAAAATGGAATCCAATCGGAGCCATGCTATCTAGTCTCTTCTTTGGACTTTCACAAAGTTTGGCTGTTATCGGATCTCAATTGCCATTCCTACAAGGAGTGCCTGCGGTTTATCTTCAAATCGCACCTTATGTTTTGACCATTCTTGTCTTGGCAGCCTTCTTTGGAAAAGCAGTTGCACCAAAAGCAGATGGTATCAACTATATCAAATCAAAATAAGCATACAAAAAAAACGTCAGTACAGTTCAAACTGGCGTTTATTTTTTAGAATTTTGATGGGTTAAGTTTAATCCCCAAGGGACAAGATTTTCAGTCTTATTCTGGATACGTGTGATATTATCCTTATGCCGAATGATAATCAAACTAGCCAGTGCTAGGATAATAGCGATGAATAGAGGATCATAATTGCTCAGGATAAAACCAAAAAGTGGAAAGAGTAGAACTCCGATGACAGCCGCGATAGATGCTGTGACACTAGATAGTGAAATCATACTACCAAGATAGAGGGTTCCAAAGAAAACAACTGCAAGGTAGAGACAGAAGACAGGTGCAAATCCGAAAATCACTCCCGCACTGGTTGCGACAGCCTTGCCACCCTTAAATCCTGCAAAGATAGGGAAGGTATGGCCAATAACAGCCAAAAGTCCAAAGATGAGAGGCGAAACACCTTGCAGATGAAAAATAATCGGAAGAAGGGTTGCTAGGGTTCCTTTGAAAAAGTCAATCACAAAGGTTGCCATTCCCGCTTTTTTTCCTAAAATACGGAAGGTATTGGTCGTTCCAGTATTTCCAGAACCATGCTCTCGCAGATTGATTTGAAAGAATACTTGTCCAATCCAGAGACCAGACGGAATCGAACCCAGCAGATAGGCTAGGATTAATAAAACTATTGTAATCATACTCCTATTATATCATGAAATGAAGAAGAAAGGCAGAGAATCTCTTCTGAAATTGTCACACCGGAGAAAGAAAAATTTTGCAAAATCCTTGGAAAACCTGTAGAATAGTAAAGATGAACGAATAGGAGGTTCCTTGTGTCAAAAAAGGAAATCAATATTAATAATTATAATGATGATGCCATTCAGGTGCTAGAAGGGTTGGATGCGGTCCGTAAACGTCCGGGGATGTATATCGGATCGACTGATGGGGCTGGACTCCATCATCTTGTCTGGGAAATCGTCGACAATGCAGTCGATGAGGCCTTGTCTGGATTTGGTGATCGTATCGATGTGACCATCAATAAAGATGGGAGTTTGACTGTGCAAGACCACGGACGTGGGATGCCGACAGGTATGCACGCTATGGGAATCCCAACAGTTGAGGTTATCTTTACTATTCTTCACGCCGGAGGAAAATTCGGTCAAGGAGGATATAAAACTTCTGGTGGTCTCCACGGGGTTGGATCTTCCGTTGTAAACGCCCTATCAAGCTGGTTGGAAGTTGAAATTACTCGTGATGGTGCAGTTTACAAGCAACGTTTTGAAAATGGTGGCAAACCTGTTACGACTTTGAAGAAAATCGGTACAGCGCATAAGTCTAAGACAGGTACCAAGGTTACGTTTATGCCTGATTCGACTATCTTTTCTACGACAGACTTCAAGTACAATACCATTTCAGAGCGCCTCAATGAATCAGCTTTTCTCTTAAAAAATGTGACCTTATCTCTGACGGACAAACGAACAGATGAAGCGATTGAATTCCACTATGAGAATGGGGTACAAGACTTTGTTTCTTATTTGAACGAAGACAAGGAAACCTTGACGCCAGTCCTTTACTTTGAAGGGGAAGACAATGGTTTCCAAGTGGAAGTAGCTCTCCAGTACAATGATGGATTTTCAGATAACATTCTATCCTTTGTCAATAACGTTCGCACCAAAGATGGTGGTACGCACGAGACAGGACTCAAGTCTGCCATTACCAAGGTTATGAACGACTACGCGCGTAAGACAGGCCTCCTCAAGGAAAAAGATAAAAACCTTGAAGGGTCAGACTATCGTGAGGGGCTAGCGGCTGTCCTCTCTATTCTAGTTCCTGAAGAACATTTGCAGTTTGAGGGTCAGACCAAGGACAAACTAGGAAGTCCACTAGCTCGCCCGGTTGTGGATGGAATTGTGGCAGATAAGTTGACCTTCTTCCTTATGGAAAATGGTGAATTGGCTTCTAACCTTATCCGCAAGGCTATCAAGGCGCGTGATGCTCGCGAAGCGGCACGAAAAGCACGTGATGAGAGCCGAAATGGTAAGAAAAACAAGAAAGACAAGGGCTTGTTGTCGGGTAAATTAACACCAGCCCAGTCTAAGAATCCAGCTAAGAACGAGCTCTATCTAGTCGAGGGGGATTCTGCCGGTGGTTCTGCCAAACAAGGTCGTGACCGCAAGTTCCAGGCTATCTTGCCTCTTCGTGGTAAGGTTATCAATACAGCCAAGGCCAAGATGGCGGATATCCTCAAAAATGAAGAGATCAATACCATGATTTATACTATCGGTGCGGGTGTGGGAGCAGATTTCTCCATTGAAGATGCCAACTATGACAAGATCATTATCATGACCGATGCGGATACCGACGGTGCCCATATCCAGACCTTGCTCTTGACCTTTTTCTATCGTTACATGCGTCCCCTAGTTGAGGCAGGACATGTTTATATCGCCCTTCCACCTCTTTACAAGATGTCCAAAGGCAAAGGCAAGAAAGAAGAAGTAGCCTACGCATGGACAGACGGAGAACTTGAAGAACTCCGCAAGCAGTTCGGTAAAGGCGCAACACTCCAACGCTATAAAGGTCTTGGTGAGATGAATGCAGACCAACTCTGGGAAACAACCATGAATCCAGAAACCCGCACTCTTATCCGTGTCACAATCGAAGACCTAGCCCGCGCAGAACGCCGTGTCAATGTCCTCATGGGCGACAAGGTCGAACCACGCCGCAAGTGGATTGAAGATAATGTCAAATTTACGCTGGAAGAAGCGACAGTGTTTTAAGAAGAAACTGTTTGCATAAGAAGATATGGCTTACCAATTTTAAACTAAAGAATTTAGAAAATAAATATCCACATAATAAGGAGTAGTTTATGGATTTTACCGTTCAACCTATAAAAATAAGCGATTTATTATCGAAAAAAACTTATTTAATTCCTAGATACCAAAGAGAGTATTCGTGGAATAGCAAGGAATTGATAGATTTCTGGAATGATATATTAGGTCAATTAACTGAACAAGAAGGAGATATTAAGACAAGTGAGTATTTTTTTGGTACAATCATTTTGATAGGTGATATGATACAACCTAATAAACCAATAGAAATCGTTGATGGTCAACAAAGAATGACAACTTTTACGATCTTTTTATCGGCTTTGTCTGCGTCATTTTTAGATATCAGAGAAACATTGGCTAATAAGGTTTGGGACTATGTGATTGCTGAAAATGATGATGGGGAAGAATTTGTTATTTTAAAAAACGATACAGCAGGAAGTTATTTTGCGGATAAGATACAAAAAAGATTATATGTAAATGATAATGGGAAATTCCAAGATTATTATAAGAATTATCAGCATATTCTTAATCGGGAGAAGAATGAAGATGATCTGACTGATGAGGAACGTTGTATAAAATACGCCTATGAATTTTTTATTGAGAAACTTAGAGAGAATAATTTAAAGGATATATTAGAAAAATATAATCTTTCGCATGAAGAGTTATTGAAGCTATTACGAGATCAACTATTAAATAGTCAAGTCATATATATTTCTTCACAGCAGGAAGAAAGTGTCAATGTTATTTTTGAAAATATAAATTCTAAAGGTAAGAGTTTGTCTTCTTTAGATATGATAAAAAATGAAATTTTTTCTGTAGAGGATAAGATCGTTCCCAAAGATGATGCTAGAGAAACTTGGAAAAATATAACAGATAATTTATCTAAATTTAAAGGACCAATTTCAAAAGAGAAATTTTATAGATATTACTGGATTTCAAGAAATTCAAATAGTACAGAATCAGAATTATATAAAAATTTCAAGAAAAAAATTAATAAAAATGACTACCTAGAGTTTTTACAACAACTTGAAAAATCTTCTGAATTATATGTAAAAGTTTTTAATAAAGACGAAGATTTGTTTAAAAAACATAACTGGTCTGATAAAGATATTAAAAGATTCAATTATTCAATTACTTGTTTGACCGACTACTTCTCTATACAACAATCCCAGTTACTTATTCTTGTACTATGTGAAAGATATAATGTGATTGATCCTAAGAAGCCCAAAATAAAGAAGAAGATTTTAATTGGTTTTATAAAAAGTTTAGAAAACTTTCACTATTTGTATAATGCAATTACTTCAAGTCCAAATAATAAATTAGAAACACGGTATGCCAATACTGCAAGAAAAATCTATAAAGCCAGTAATGAAGAGTTACCAAAAATTCTGGAAGATTTTAAAAAGGAATTATTTGCTTTATTGCCATCAAGGGAGAAATTTGTGGATAATTTTGGTAAGTTGTCTTATCAAAAAGAAACGAGATCTAAAAAGGATAAGAAATCAAACCTTATAACAAAATATTCATTGCGGAGATTTGAAGAAATCGTAGGGGGAAATGAAAGTTTACTGGGATATTCAATAGAACATATTATTCCTGAATCAAAAGATAATCCAGATAAAGTAAATAACATTGGGAATATGATCTTGTTGGAAGAACATCTAAATAATCTCGCCGATGATAAATCAGTTAAGGAGAAAGAGGTTATCTATAAAAATAGTCTGTATAGCAATGTTAAGCTATTTTTAGATACTTTTAAAAAGGATGGTGTTATTCAATTTAATGAAGATGACTTTGCTCAAAGGCGAAAGTACATGGCTGAGTTTTTATACGATCATATTTCTAATGAACTAAAGTAATAGATGATGTAATACATAATTATATGCATGTCAATAAACTAACTGATTAAAAATCACCTGACTAAAAACTTGCTAGCGGTTTATTTTCAAAAAAACGGCTGGCAGAAAAAGGTCAGCTTGGAGGGATTGGCGCAAATTTATCAACAAGAAAGAAGGTAGCCGTGGTTTTAGATAATAAATGGGGATAACCAGTAGCGCGAAACTGGCACGCAAGGAGGAGCGCCTGACTAAGGTCAGAGTCAAGCAACTCTTTGGGAGTGGGCAGTTGTTTGCCTTTGAGGTCGGCACCTTTGTTGGCTTGTCGGCTATCCACGCCCAGCTTTTTGGCGACATCTACGATTTCGCTGTACACATTCGCGACGTCAATATCGGCAAGGACGATTTTTAGTTTGCGCCCCGCATGTTTTTGGAGCAATCGCTGCGCTACATTAACAAGCTCCCTCAGAGAATTTTGACCAGATTGTCGATAAATACGCGGATATGAACATTGCTCATCCTTTCCGAGAGGGGAATGGACGAGCCATGCGGATTTGGCTAGATTGTATGCTGCGTCAGAAGCTGGGTAAAGTGGTAGATTGGAACGCCATTGATAAGGATGAATACCTGAATGCCATGAAGCGTAGTGCAGTGTCGACTGGAGAACTCAAGTATCTCCTCTTGAATAATCAAACTGATGACCTCACTCAGGCCCGTTTCTTTAAAGGTGTGGATGCTTCATATTATTACGAAGGGTAGACAAGGGATTTATGAAGTTCAAGTAAAGGTGACGATCATCTTTTGTAGGTAAACAATCGCTAAAACTATTGGAGGTGCTGGATTGATTACGTTATTAATGATGCCTTTTTTCCTTGTTCTCTTGGCCATTTTTGGAATTATATATGATTTAATGACCAATAAAGGTAGAAAAGAGTGTGCTCGCACAGTATCCTTGTTTATATTGAACATCCTCACTATTGGTATCTGTTTATTAGATCTACCAATGGAAAGTAAACCATACTCAGGAATAGGGTTTATCTTATTATATGCACTTGCCTTCACACCTTTGATGATTGTTTTCTCACTATATACCCTCTATCGGATTGGAAAACATTATAGGTATTTTAAGAGTAAGTTTGCTATAACACTCCTATTCAATGCTATTTTACTTTTCCTTCTTTCATTAGTAAATACTTTTGTATTATGGAGAAGCTTTCAAATATATCATAGAAACGATATGAATTTGTTTTATTTTATTTTAATCGTTTTGGGGATTTGTTCAACTGTCCAATTGATAGTAGGAGAACTTGAGATGAAAAGAATACGAGGCATCCAAAAACAAGAGGAGCAAGACGGCAATGAAAAATAATTCTATAAAAGATATGTGCAGACAACATAGAAGTGAAGCGCAAATGCTAAGATTAATTTTACAAACCGCAAAAAGTCTAAAAGTCGAGGCTGTCGCTATGTCCGGTTCACGAACTGATGCAAAAGCTCCAAAAGATGAATTTCAAGACTATGATGTGGTCTATATTGTGGATGATTTTGATAATCTGACGAGTGACCTTTCTTGGTTGAATCAGTTTGGGAAACGCATTATTGAGCAAGAAGTCAGTCTTGGTAATCGTTGTCTTTATCTCATGCTTTTTGAAGATGGCAATCGTATCGATTTAAGTCTTTGCCCTAAAGAATACATTCAAGAATGGGTGGACAGTGAAGCAGGATTCACTGTTTTAGAAGATCCAGAAAATTTATTTGAACCTTATTTCCCAAATCCAGAGCGTTACTGGATAATCTCAGCTACTGAAATGGATTTTAAAAATTCCTGCAATGAATTTTGGTGGGTGTCAGCTTACGTGGTTAAAGGAATCTGTCGCCATCAAGTCATCTATGCGACGGACCATCTCTATGGAATCTGCCAACAAGAATTGCTCAAGCTTTTAGCTTGGCAAGTGGCAGCAGATAAGGGAATGGTCGATGTTGGCAAGAACTACAAGTACCTCTTTCAGTATTTGCCTGCTGAGAAAGAGAAAGAATTTACAGCCTTGCTTGACTTTTTTGACCAGAAAAGCCTCACCAAGTCTCTTTTGGCTACCATGAACTTTTTCCATAAAGAAGCGCAGGCCTTCTCTCTCAAAACCGGCTTCCAATATGACAAAGTAACTGCTGAGAAGATGATTGAGTATGCTAAGGAGAGACTAGAAACAAATGAAATATTTACAAAATAATAAGATAACAAAATTTTTACTGATTAGTTTTCTCATTTCTTGGGGATTTGGTTGGGGATTGCTCGCTTTTCTGACGCAAATGAGCCTCTTAAGTCTAACAAGTCCACTAGGAGTTTTTCTCCATTTACTAGGAGGTTTCGGTCCAACCATTGCAGCCATTTCTTGTTTGCCTCAAAAATCCATTAAAAGCATAGTCTCTTTTATCTTAGGGGACTCAAAGAAATATATTTTGTTATTTCTTTTACTAATTTTCGTGCAGACAGGTGTCATTGCTTTCTCCTCTAAGGAGCTTAATACGGCTTTTCCACTAGAAAATTTGTTAGTTGTTTTTTTGAGTGCAGTCTGTGTTTATGGTGGCGAAGAAGAATTGGGATGGCGAGGGATCTTGCAACCAACTTTGGAAACTAGATTCTCCTTTTGGATTTCCGGTTTGATAACAGGTTGTATTTGGGCAATATGGCATGTACCTTTATGGTTTGTGATTGGAAGTTCCCAAAGTGGGATGCCTTTTATATTATTCAGTCTATTTGCAATTCATCTCAGTATTCTTCTAGCAGCTGTTTTCAAAAAGACTAAGTCGGTCCTTTTTTGCGCCATTTTTCACGGCCTAATTAATACCCTACTTAGCTTATTTGTTATTAAAATTAATCTTTTATTCATTCTAGGATTAGTAGGATTGCTCTTCTTTTCTCACTACCTACAAAGAAACAGTTAAATTTATAAAATATAGATTTACTTTACAATAAAACACTAAAAAGAGAATTATTATGTCTAACATTCAAAATATGTCCTTGGAGGACATCATGGGAGAGCGCTTTGGTCGCTACTCCAAATACATTATTCAAGACCGGGCTTTGCCAGACATTCGTGATGGCTTGAAGCCGGTTCAGCGCCGCATTCTTTATTCGATGAATAAGGATGGCAATACCTTTGACAAGAGCTACCGCAAGTCGGCCAAGTCTGTCGGTAACATCATGGGGAATTTCCACCCACACGGTGACAGTTCTATCTATGATGCCATGGTTCGTATGTCGCAGGACTGGAAAAACCGTGAGATTCTAGTTGAAATGCACGGTAATAACGGTTCTATGGACGGTGATCCGCCTGCGGCAATGCGTTATACCGAGGCACGTTTGTCTGAAATTGCTGGCTATCTTCTTCAGGATATCGAGAAAAAGACCGTTCCTTTTGCCTGGAACTTTGACGATACCGAGAAAGAACCTACTGTTTTACCTGCAGCCTTTCCAAACCTCTTGGTCAATGGTTCGACTGGGATTTCAGCTGGATATGCTACGGACATTCCACCTCATAATTTGGCCGAAGTTATCGATGCGGCGGTTTACATGATTGACCATCCAACGGCCAAAGTTGAAAAACTCATGGAATTCTTGCCTGGGCCAGATTTCCCTACAGGAGCTATCATCCAAGGTCGTGATGAAATCAAGAAGGCCTATGAAACTGGGAAAGGGCGCGTTGTTGTTCGTTCCAAGACTGAGATTGAAAAGCTAAAAGGCGGTAAGGAACAAATCGTTATTACTGAGATTCCTTATGAAATCAACAAGGCTAATCTAGTCAAGAAAATCGATGATGTTCGTGTTAATAACAAGGTAGCTGGGATTGCTGAGGTTCGTGATGAGTCTGACCGTGACGGTCTTCGTATCGCGATTGAGCTCAAGAAAGACGCGAATACGGAGCTTGTTCTCAACTATCTATTCAAATATACTGACCTACAAATCAATTATAACTTTAATATGGTGGCGATTGAAAATTTCACGCCTCGTCAGGTTGGGATCGTTCCAATCTTGTCTAGCTATATTGCCCACCGTCGTGAAGTAATTTTGGCGCGTTCACGCTTTGACAAGGAAAAGGCTGAGAAACGCCTCCATATCGTTGAAGGTTTGATTCGCGTGATTTCGATTTTGGACGAAGTCATTGCTCTTATCCGTGCTTCTGAGAATAAGGCGGACGCCAAGGAAAACCTCAAGGTTAGCTATGATTTTACAGAAGAGCAGGCTGAGGCTATCGTAACCTTGCAACTGTATCGTTTGACCAATACCGATGTGGTTGTCTTGCAGGAAGAAGAAGCAGAACTTCGTGAAAAGATTGCCATGCTGGCGGCTATTATCGGTGATGAGCGGACTATGTACAATCTCATGAAGAAAGAACTTCGTGAGGTTAAGAAGAAGTTTGCGACTCCGCGTTTGAGTAGCTTAGAAGACACTGCGAAAGTAATCGAGATTGATACAGCTAGTCTGATCGCCGAGGAAGATACCTACGTCAGCGTGACCAAGGCAGGTTACATCAAGCGTACCAGTCCACGTTCCTTTGCGGCATCCACTCTGGAAGAAATTGGCAAACGTGATGATGACCGTTTGATCTTTGTACAAGTTGCCAAGACAACGCAGCATCTTTTGATGTTCACGACTCTTGGAAATGTCATTTATCGACCAATCCATGAATTGGCAGATATTCGCTGGAAGGATATCGGTGAGCATCTGAGCCAAACCATCACAAACTTTGAAACTAACGAAGAAATCCTTTATGTGGAAGTAGTGGATCAGTTTGATGATGCGACAACCTACTTTGCGGCGACTCGTTTCGGTCAAATCAAGCGTGTAGAACGCAAAGAATTCTCTCCATGGCGAACCTACAAGTCTAAGTCTGTCAAGTATGCTAAGCTCAAATACGATACAGACCAGATTGTAGCAGTGGCTCCGATTAAACTAGATGATGTTCTTTTGATTAGCCAAAATGGTTACGCCCTTCGTTTCAATATCGAAGAGGTACCAGTTGTCGGTGCTAAGGCTGCAGGTGTCAAGGCTATGAATTTGAAAGAAGATGATGTCCTCCAATCTGCCTTTATCTGTAACACCTCATCCTTCTATCTCTTGACCCAACGTGGTAGTTTAAAACGTGTTTCTATTGAGGAAATTCCAGCAACCAGCCGTGCCAAACGTGGGTTACAAGTCTTGCGTGAGCTAAAAAATAAACCGCATCGTGTCTTCTTAGCAGGAGCAGTTGCAGAGCAAGGATTTATTGGTGAGCTATTTAGTACTGAAGTGGAAGAAAATGACCAAACGCTACTTGTTCAATCCAACAAAGGAACAATCTATGAAAGCCGATTGCAAGACTTGAACTTGTCAGAACGCACTAGCAACGGAAGCTTCATTTCTGATACGATTTCAGATGAAGAAGTTTTTGACGCTTATTTTAAAGAAGTATTTACAGAAGCAAAATAAGTGAAATGAAGAATCAGTTTTAAGAGCTGGTTCTTTTTTATTGAAGAAATTTTCTGAAAATTACAAAATATACTTGCTATTTTATAAAAATAGTGTAGAATAAAAGAAATAGGTTTTTAGAATAAGGAGTGGGATATGACAGTAACGATTGATTGGGAAAACCTTGGTTTCTCCTATATGAAATTACCTTATCGCTATATTGCTCATTTTAAAAATGGACAATGGGATCAAGGAGAGTTGACAGAGGATGCAACCTTGCATATTTCAGAGTCTTCTCCAAGTCTTCACTATGGTCAACAAGCATTTGAAGGTTTGAAAGCTTATCGTACTAAGGATGGCAGTATTCAACTGTTCCGTCCTGATGAAAATGCCAAACGTCTGCAACGTACATGTGACCGTCTCTTGATGCCACAAGTTCCGACAGAAATGTTTGTAGAAGCTTGTAAGACAGTTGTTCGTGCGAATGAAGAATACGTACCACCATACGGAACAGGTGGAACCCTATATCTTCGCCCTCTTTTGATTGGTGTCGGAGATATTATTGGGGTTAAACCAGCAGAGGAATACATTTTCGCCATCTTTGCTATGCCAGTTGGAAATTACTTTAAGGGTGGTTTGGTTCCAACCAACTTCTTGATTCAGGATGAATACGACCGTGCTGCTCCAAATGGTACAGGTGCGGCTAAGGTTGGTGGGAACTATGCTGCCAGTCTCTTACCAGGGAAATTGGCCAAGTCACGTCATTTCTCAGATGTTATCTATCTAGACCCATCAACTCATACAAAGATTGAAGAAGTCGGATCAGCTAACTTCTTTGGAATTACTGCTGATAATGAATTTGTAACACCATTGAGTCCATCTATCTTGCCATCTATTACCAAGTACTCTTTGCTTTATTTGGCAGAACACCGCTTGGGCTTGACTCCTATTGAGGGGGATGTCCCGATTGATAACCTTGACCGTTTTGTAGAGGCAGGTGCCTGTGGTACAGCAGCGGTTATTTCTCCAATTGGAGGTATTCAACACGGTGATGATTTCCATGTTTTCTATAGTGAAACAGAAGTAGGTCCTGTGACTCGTAAACTCTATGATGAATTGACAGGAATTCAGTTTGGCGATATTGAAGCGCCAGAAGGTTGGATTGTAAAAGTAGATTAAAATTAACTAAAGGAGATTTTTTATGAAATCGAAAAAGTGGCTCTTAACAGCAGGAGTAGTCCTGAGCACAACAGCTCTTTTAGTGGCTTGTGGAAAAGCTGATAAAGAAGCAGATGCACCGACAACATTTTCATATGTCTATGCAGTAGATCCAGCGTCTTTGGACTATAGTGTAGCGACTCGTACATCTACAACAGATGTCATCGGGAATGTGGTTGATGGATTGATGGAAAATGACCAATACGGAAATGTTATTCCTTCCTTGGCTGAAGATTGGTCTGTGTCCAAAGATGGTTTGACTTATACCTATAAACTTCGTAAAGGAGTTAAATGGTACACTTCTGAGGGTGAAGAATATGCAGAAGTAACAGCCCATGACTTTGTAACAGGACTAAAACACGTAGCTGACGGTAAGTCAGACGGTGTCTCTCTCATCCAAAATTCAATCAAGGGCTTGGATGCCTACATGACTGGTGAGACTAATGATTTCTCTACAGTTGGTATCAAGGCTTTGGACGATTACACAGTTGAATATACCCTAAACAAACCAGAAAGCTTCTGGAACTCTAAAGTCACCACAGCAACGATGTTGCCTGTAAATGAAGAGTTTTTGAAGGCATCAGGTAAAGATTATGGAGCAGTTACTCCAGCAGGAATTCTCTACAATGGTCCTTATATCTTGAAGACCTTGACGTCTAAATCGTTGATCGAATATGAGAAAAATCCAAATTACTGGGATAAAGAAAAGGTAAAAATCGAAAAGATTAAATTGACTTACTACGATGGTTCTGATCAGGAATCGTTGATTCGTAGCTTCTCTTCTGGTGCCTATACGACAGCCCGTCTCTTCCCAAGTAGCTCAAACTTTGCTTCTACTTTGGAACAATACGGAGATAAAATCACTTATAGCCCACAGGACTCAAGTAGTTATTACTTCACCTTTAACGTAAATCGTCAGTCATATAATAAAACTGCGAAAACAAGTGAAGAACAAAAGACTTCTACAAAAGAAGCTATGCTTAATAAGGACTTCCGTCAGGCTATCAACTTTGCCTTCAACCGCCATTCTTATGCTGCCCAGCTAAATGGTGAAGACGGTGCGGACAAGATTATTCGTAACAGTCTCGTTCCAGATAACTTTGTGCAAGCAGGTGGTAAAAACTTTGGTCAAATCGCTCAAGCAGAGTTGGTGAACTATGGTGACCAATGGAAAGGTGTTGAGCTAGTTGACGGTAAGGATTCTATCTACAACCCTGACAAGGCTAAAGTTGCGTTCGAAAAAGCTAAGAAAGACTTGGAATCTAAAGGGGTAACTTTCCCAATTCACTTGGATGTCCCAGTTGAACAAACAGATACCATCGCCGTTCAACAAAGCAACTCTTTCAAACAGTCTATCGAATCAACTCTTGGTGCTGAAAATGTTGTCATCGATGTTCTTCAAATGACAGATAATGAAAAGGAAACAATCACTTCTCAAGCGCGTGTTCCTTCTCAAAAAGACTATGATTTGAACAGTACAGGATGGGCTCCAAGCTATCAAGACCCAGCATCTTACTTGAATATCATGGATCCTAAATCAGGTTCTGCTATGAAACACCTTGGTATTATTAAAGGGAAAGATAAGGATGTCGTAGCGAAACTTGGTTTGGACCAATATAAGAAATTATTGGATGATGCAGATTCAGAAACTACAAATCTTGAAGAACGCTATGAAAAATATGCCAAGGCTCAAGCTTGGTTGACAGATAGTTCATTATTGATGCCGACAGCCTCATCTGGTGGTTCTCCAGTTGTAAGTAATGTCGTGCCATTCTCAAAACCATACTCACAAGTTGGTATTAAAGGTGACCCATATATCTTTAAAGGAATGAAATTGCAAAAAGATATTGTTACAACAAAAGAATATGAAGAAGCACTGAAAAAATGGCAAAAAGAAAAATTGGAATCAAATGGTAAGTACCAAAAAGAACTAGAAAAACACATTAAATAAAGCATAAAACTCTATATCAGACAAGCCTGATATAGAGTTTTTTCTTGCTAGTTTTAGGATTTTCTTGTAAAATAGAAAAAGTGAAGAGAGGTATGAAATGAGTAAGAAAGATAAAAAAATTGAAATTCAAGTAGCAGATGCCAAGGTTAATGTAGGAAAAGACAGTTTTGAAGGCTATACCTTGACCATTGGTAAAAAAGTTATCGGAGAAATTGCCGAATTAGATGGACAATTTGCCATTATAAAGAATGGGAATGTCGATAGTTTTTATAAAAAATTGGAAAAAGCTGTGGAAATTTTGATTGAAAATTATAATTTAGCAAAATAAGTCTTGTTTTTTTGAAATTTTCATGATATAATGGTCCATGTTGATTGTAGGAGAGATAGCGAAGAGGCTAAACGCGGCGGACTGTAAATCCGCTCCTTCGGGTTCGGGGGTTCGAATCCCTCTCTCTCCATTTCATCAATGGGGTATAGCCAAGCGGTAAGGCAAGGGACTTTGACTCCCTCATGCGTTGGTTCGAATCCAGCTACCCCAGTTCTTAGGTAATAATCAAGATAAAAATCAAAATATCTTAGGGTATTTTATTTTTATAATTGAAAGACGTGAACGATATGAACATGTCCTTGCGGGTGCTTAGGAAAAAAATTATAAGTATGTCAAGTTTAAGAAGAACTTGATTGTTGGAGGATTTTTTAGATGAACGAATTTGAAGATTTGCTAAATAGCGTTAGCCAAGTTGAGACTGGTGATGTTGTTAGTGCTGAAGTATTGACAGTTGATGCGACTCAAGCTAACGTTGCAATCTCTGGAACTGGTGTTGAAGGTGTCTTGACTCTTCGCGAATTGACAAATGATCGCGATGCAGATATCAATGACTTTGTTAAAGTAGGAGAAGTATTGGATGTTCTTGTACTTCGTCAAGTAGTTGGTAAAGATACTGATACAGTTACATACCTTGTATCTAAAAAACGCCTTGAAGCTCGCAAAGCATGGGACAAACTTGTTGGTCGCGAAGAAGAAGTTGTTACGGTTAAAGGAACTCGTGCCGTTAAAGGTGGACTTTCAGTAGAATTTGAAGGTGTTCGTGGATTTATCCCAGCTTCAATGTTGGATACTCGTTTCGTACGTAACACTGAGCGTTTTGTAGGTCAAGAATTTGATGCTAAAATCAAAGAAGTTGACGCTAAAGAAAACCGCTTCATCCTTTCACGTCGTGAAGTTGTTGAAGCAGCTACAGCAGCAGCTCGCGCTGAAGTATTCGGTAAATTGGCTGTTGGTGATGTAGTAACTGGTAAAGTTGCACGTATCACAAGCTTTGGTGCTTTCATCGACCTTGGTGGTGTTGACGGATTGGTTCACTTGACTGAATTGTCACATGAACGTAACGTATCACCAAAATCAGTTGTAACTGTTGGTGAAGAAATTGAAGTGAAAATCCTTGATCTTAACGAAGAAGAAGGACGTGTATCACTTTCACTTAAAGCAACAACACCTGGACCATGGGATGGCGTTGAGCAAAAATTGGCTAAAGGTGATGTAGTAGAAGGAACAGTTAAACGTTTGACTGACTTCGGTGCATTTGTTGAAGTATTGCCAGGTATCGATGGACTTGTTCACGTATCACAAATTTCACACAAACGTATTGAAAATCCAAAAGAAGCTCTTAAAGTTGGTCAAGAAGTTCAAGTTAAAGTTCTTGAAGTTAACGCAGATGCAGAGCGCGTATCACTTTCTATCAAAGCTCTTGAAGAGCGTCCAGCTCAAGAAGAAGGACAAAAAGAAGAAAAACGTGCTGCTCGTCCACGTCGTCCAAAACGTCAAGAAAAACGTGATTTCGAACTTCCAGAAACACAAACAGGATTCTCAATGGCTGACTTGTTCGGTGATATCGAACTTTAATCAAATTGAAAATTCATAAAATCCTTTGTTTACTTAACAAGGGATTTTTCTTTTGTCTGTAAGTCTTTTTTGATATAATAGTTCTATGTTAGAATCAGAAAAACAATCACGTTATCAAATGTTAAATGAGGAGCTCTCTTTTTTATTGGATGGTGAAACCAATGTCTTGGCTAATCTTTCCAACGCCAGTGCTCTTCTAAAATCACGCTTTCCTAATACCGTATTTTCAGGCTTTTATCTGTTCGATGGAAAGGAATTGGTTTTAGGTCCCTTCCAAGGAGGTGTTTCCTGCATTCGTATTGCACTGGGAAAAGGTGTTTGTGGTGAGGCAGCTCATTTTCAGGAAACTGTTCTGGTTGGTGATGTAACAACTTATCCCAACTATATTTCTTGTGATAGTAGCGCTAAAAGTGAAATTGTTGTTCCGATGGTTAAGAATGGTCAATTACTTGGAGTTCTGGATCTTGATTCTTCAGAGATTGATGATTATGATGCTATGGATCGAGATTATTTGGAACAATTTGTCGCTATTTTGCTTGAAAAGACAGAATGGGACTTTACAATGTTTAAGGAGAAAGCCTAATGTATCAAGCACTTTATCGAAAATATAGAAGTCAAAACTTCTCCCAGTTGGTTGGACAGGAAGTTGTGGCTAAGACTCTTAAACAAGCAGTAGAGCAAGAGAAAATAAGTCATGCCTATCTTTTTTCTGGTCCACGTGGAACGGGAAAAACCAGTGTAGCCAAGATTTTTGCCAAAGCTATGAACTGTCCAAATCAAGTGGGTGGTGAACCTTGTAATAACTGCTATATTTGTCAAGCAGTGACAGATGGTAGTTTAGAAGATGTCATTGAAATGGATGCTGCCTCTAATAACGGGGTGGATGAAATCCGTGAAATTCGTGATAAATCTACCTATGCGCCTAGCCTTGCCCGCTATAAGGTCTATATCATAGATGAGGTTCACATGCTGTCTATAGGGGCTTTTAATGCCCTCCTAAAAACGCTGGAAGAGCCAACACAGAATGTAGTCTTTATTTTGGCCACTACTGAATTGCACAAGATTCCTGCCACTATTCTATCCCGTGTGCAACGTTTTGAATTTAAATCGATTAAGACACAGGATATTAAGGAACATATCCGCTATATCTTAGAAAAAGAAAATATCAGTTCTGAACCAGAGGCTGTGGAAATCATTGCCAGACGGGCTGAAGGTGGAATGCGAGATGCCTTGTCTATTTTGGATCAAGCCTTGAGTTTGACACAGGGAAACGAGCTGACGACTGCCATCTCTGAAGAAATTACTGGTACCATTAGTCTATCAGCCTTGGATAATTATGTGGCTGCCTTATCTCAACAGGATGTTCCCAAGGCTTTGTCTTGCTTGAATCTTCTTTTTGACAATGGTAAGAGTATGACTCGTTTTGTGACGGATCTTTTGCACTATTTAAGAGACTTGTTAATTGTCCAAACAGGTGGAGAAAACACTCATCATAGTCCAGTCTTTGTAGAGAATTTGTCATTTCCTCAAGAAAATTTGTTTGAAATGATTCGCTTGGCGACAGTGAGTTTAGGGGATATTAAGTCTAGTTTGCAGCCCAAGATTTATGCTGAGATGATGACCATCCGTTTGGCGGAGATTAAGCCTGAAGCAGCTCTTTCTGGGGCAGTTGAACATGAAATTGATTCGCTGAGACAGGAAGTTGCCCGTCTCAAACAAGAACTCGCAAATGTGGGAACTGTACCCAAGCCAACCAGTCCAGCTCCAAGTCGCCCAGCAGCGGGCAAGACAATCTATCGTGTGGATCGCAATAAAGTTCAATCAATCCTACAAGAGGCCGTTGAAAATCCTGATTTAGCACGTCAGAATCTGATTCGCTTGCAGAATGCCTGGGGAGAGGTAATTGAAAGTCTTGGAGGTCCTGATAAGGCTCTGCTAGTTGGTTCTCAACCGGTTGCGGCCAATGAACACCATGCTATTCTTGCCTTTGAATCTAACTTCAATGCTGGTCAAACCATGAAACGAGACAATCTCAACACAATGTTTGGTAACATCCTCAGTCAGGCAGCAGGTTTTTCACCCGAAATTTTAGCCATTTCCATGGAGGAATGGAAAGAAGTTCGCGCAGCCTTTTCAGCCAAAGCCAAATCTTCTCAAACTGAAAAAGAAGCAGAAGAAAGCCTGATTCCAGAAGGATTTGAATTTTTAGCTGATAAAGTGAAGGTAGAGGAAGACTAAAGAAAGATTTCATGATACAATAAGTTTATGAATAGACAACAATTTATTATCATAGCGCTGTTTACAGCTGCTGAGACCTATTTTTTCAATGAAGCTTGGATGACTGGTCGTTATATTATGGCAGCCTTTTGGGCCATTTTGCTCTTTAGAAATTTCCGAGTTAGTTACTTGATGGGTAAGATTGTAGACGTCATTGACCAGCATTTAAAAGGAAAAGACTAGTCCTCAGCTTCTAGACAAAATCAAAGCCTTTTAGGCTTTTTTTTGTTATACTATAAAAGTATATTTATTGACCTTTTACCGTATTTTCTAGGGAAATCAAGTATGTTTCCAGTAAGAACTGTAAAGGTTTTGAAAAAGAAAGGAACTATCATGTCAGTATTAGAGATCAAAGATCTTCACGTTGAGATTGAAGGAAAAGAAATTTTAAAAGGGGTTAATCTGACCCTGAAAACAGGAGAAATCGCCGCTATCATGGGACCAAATGGTACTGGTAAATCGACTCTTTCTGCCGCTATCATGGGAAATCCAAACTATGAAGTTACCAAAGGTGAAGTCTTGTTTGATGGCGTAAACATCCTTGAGTTGGAAGTGGACGAGCGTGCGCGTATGGGACTTTTCCTTGCTATGCAATACCCATCAGAAATTCCTGGTATTACTAACGCTGAGTTTCTTCGTGCAGCCATGAATGCTGGTAAAGAAGATGATGAAAAAATTTCAGTTCGTGAGTTTATCACTAAATTGGATGAGAAGATGGAATTACTCAACATGAAAGAAGAAATGGCTGAGCGTTACCTCAACGAAGGTTTCTCTGGTGGTGAGAAAAAACGCAATGAGATTCTTCAACTTTTGATGTTGGAACCAACTTTTGCCCTTTTGGACGAGATTGACTCTGGTCTTGATATTGATGCCCTTAAAGTTGTTTCTAAAGGTGTTAATGCTATGCGTGGTGAAGGATTTGGTGCTATGATTATCACTCACTACCAACGTCTTTTGAACTATATCACACCAGATGTGGTACACGTTATGATGGAAGGTCGTGTTGTTCTTTCTGGTGGCCCAGAATTGGCTGCGCGTTTGGAACGTGAAGGATACGCAAAACTAGCTGAAGAACTTGGCTACGACTACAAGGAAGAATTGTAATTCCCTCGTATCTTTTAGGAGAAGTAAATGACTAAAGAAAATATTAAACTTTTTTCAGAAATGCATGCTGAACCAAGCTGGTTGGCTGACCTCCGTCAAAAAGCTTTTGACAAGATTGAGACTTTGGAATTACCAGTTATTGAGCGTGTCAAATTCCACCGTTGGAATCTGGGTGATGGAACGATTACAGAAAGTGAGCCATCAGCAAATGTTCCTGACTTCACAGCTTTAGATAATCATTTAAAGTTGGTGCAAGTTGGAACTCAAACTGTTTTTGAGCAAATTCCAGTTGAGTTGGCTGAACAGGGTGTCGTCTTTACAGACTTCCACTCAGCTTTAGAAGAAATTCCAGAGCTTATTGAGGAATTATTCATGTCATCTGTTAAGTATGACGATGACAAGTTGGCAGCCTACCATACAGCTTATTTCAACAGTGGTGCTGTTCTCTACATTCCTGATAATGTTGAAATTAAGGAACCAATCGAAGGAATTTTCTATCAAGACAGCGATAACGATGTGCCGTTTAACAAGCATATTATGATTATCGCTGGTAAAAATTCTAAGATTAGTTATCTGGAACGTTTAGAGTCACGCGGTGAAGGAAGTGCCAAAGCAACTGCTAATATCACAGTAGAAGTAATTGCACGTTCTGGAGCTCAAGTGAAGTTTGCTGCTATCGACCGTCTAGGTGAAAACGTCACTGCTTACATTAGCCGTCGTGGTAAATTAGGCAACGATGCAAGCATTGACTGGGCAATCGGTGTCATGAACGAAGGGAATGTAGTTGCTGATTTTGATAGTGACTTGATTGGTAACGGTAGCCATGCGGACCTTAAAGTCGTAGCTCTTTCAAGTGGCCGTCAGGTACAAGGGATTGATACCCGAGTAACTAACTATGGTTGCAACTCAATCGGAAATATCCTTCAACATGGGGTTATTCTTGAAAAAGCAACTTTAACTTTCAATGGTATTGGCCACATTATCAAGGGTGCCAAGGGAGCAGATGCGCAACAAGAGAGCCGTGTTCTCATGCTTTCAGACCAAGCGCGTTCAGATGCCAATCCAATTCTTTTGATTGATGAAAATGACGTAACTGCAGGACACGCGGCTTCTATCGGTCAGGTAGATCCAGAAGATATGTATTACCTCATGAGCCGTGGCTTGGATAAGTCAACTGCAGAACGTTTGGTTGTCCGCGGTTTCCTTGGATCTGTTATTGTTGAGATACCAGTCAAAGAAGTTCGTGATGAAATGATTGCAACTATCGAAGAAAAATTGTCAAAACGCTAAGGGGTAGCCTATGTTAGATGTAGAAGTGATTCGCAAGGATTTTCCAATTTTAGACCAGATTGTTAATGATGAACCATTAGTCTATTTGGACAATGCTGCGACGACACAAAAACCACTGGCAGTTCTGGAGACGATTAACCGCTACTATGAGAACGACAATGCCAATGTTCATCGTGGGGTCCATACCTTGGCTGAGCGAGCAACAGCTTCTTATGAGGCGGCTCGTGAAACCATTCGTAAGTTTATCAATGCAAGGTCTACAAAGGAAGTTCTCTTTACTAGAGGAACGACAACCAGTCTGAACTGGGTAGCGCGCTTTGCAGAGGAAGCCTTGACTGAGGGAGACCAGGTTTTGATTTCTGTCATGGAACACCATTCCAACATCATTCCTTGGCAGGAAGCCTGCCGTAAAACTGGGGCAGAACTTGTTTATGTCTATCTCAATAATGGAGCTCTGGATATGGATGATTTTCGAACTAAATTGACTGATAAAGTCAAGTTTGTCTCCCTTGCTCACGCCTCAAATGTTCTTGGTGTAGTCAATCCGATCAAAGAAATCACCCAATTAGCCCATCAAGTTGGAGCCATCATGGTGGTGGATGGTGCTCAATCTACGCCTCATATGAAGATTGATGTCCGGGACTTGGATGTGGACTTCTTTGCCTTTTCAGGTCACAAGATGGCTGGTCCAACTGGTATTGGTGTTCTTTATGGTAAAGAAAAGTATCTGGAACAAATGTCACCAGTAGAATTTGGTGGTGAGATGATTGATTTTGTCTATGAGCAATCTGCTAGTTGGAAGGAATTGCCTTGGAAATTTGAGGCTGGAACACCAAATATGGCAGGTGCTATCGGACTGGCAGCAGCAGTGGATTATCTTGAAAAGATTGGTATGGATGCGATTGAAGCCCATGAACAGGAACTGATTGCATACGTCTATCCAAAACTGCAGGCGATTGAAGGATTGACTATTTACGGTTCGCAGGACTTGGCTCATCGTTCAGGTGTTATTGCCTTTAACCTAGGTGACCTTCATCCTCACGACCTTGCGACTGCTCTGGATTATGAAGGAGTGGCAGTTCGTGCGGGTCACCATTGTGCGCAACCTTTGCTCCAGTATTTGGATGTCCCAGCAACAGCTCGCGCAAGTTTTTATATTTACAATACCAAGGCAGATTGCGACAAGCTAGTCGATGCCTTACAAAAGACAAAGGAGTTTTTCAATGGCACTTTCTAAACTAGATAGCCTTTATATGGCAGTGGTAGCAGACCATTCGAAAAATCCACATCACCAAGGGAAGTTGGAAGATGCTGAGCAAATCAGTCTCAACAATCCGACCTGTGGAGATGTCATCAACCTCTCAGTCAAGTTTGATGCAGAGGGCCGTTTGGAAGATATTGCTTTTCTAAACTCAGGTTGTACCATCTCGACTGCCTCTGCAAGCATGATGACAGATGCAGTTTTAGGAAAAACCAAACAAGAAATTTTAGAGCTTGCGACTATTTTTTCTGAAATGGTTCAAGGCCAAAAAGATGACAGACAAGATAGTCTTGGAGACGCAGCCTTCTTATCAGGTGTTGCCAAATTTCCTCAACGTATCAAGTGTGCAACCCTAGCTTGGAACGCCCTGAAGAAAACAATTGAAAATCAAGAAAATCAGTAAGACAAGTTTCTTTTGTCTTATGAATCAGTAGAAATGAAGAATGAAAGAAAGGATATTATGGCTGAAGAAAGAGTAGAACCAAAACCAATTGACCTTGGTGAATATAAATTTGGTTTCCATGATGATGTAGAGCCTGTCCTATCGACAGGAAAAGGATTGAATGAAGATGTCATTCGTGAACTATCAGCTGCTAAGGGAGAACCTGAGTGGATGCTAGAATTCCGTTTGAAGTCTTATGAAACCTTCAAGAAAATGCCCATGCAAACTTGGGGAGCAGACTTGTCAGAGATTGATTTTGATGACTTGATCTACTACCAAAAACCATCTGACAAACCAGCTCGTTCATGGGATGAAGTTCCTGAAAAAATCAAAGAAACCTTTGAACGTATCGGTATTCCAGAAGCTGAACGTGCTTATCTAGCAGGTGCCTCTGCCCAGTATGAGTCAGAAGTGGTTTACCATAACATGAAGGAAGAGTTCCAGAAATTGGGGATTATCTTTACAGATACGGATTCTGCCCTCAAGGAATACCCAGACTTGTTTAAGCAATACTTTGCCAAGTTGGTACCACCGACTGATAACAAGTTGGCAGCTCTTAACTCGGCAGTGTGGTCAGGTGGAACCTTTATCTACGTACCAAAAGGGGTCAAGGTAGATATTCCTCTTCAAACTTACTTCCGTATCAACAACGAAAATACTGGTCAGTTTGAACGTACCTTGATTATCGTTGATGAAGGAGCAAGTGTCCATTATGTAGAAGGATGTACAGCGCCAACTTATTCAAGTAACAGCTTGCATGCTGCCATTGTAGAAATCTTTGCCTTGGATGGAGCTTATATGCGTTATACGACTATCCAAAACTGGTCTGATAACGTCTATAACTTGGTAACGAAACGTGCTAAAGCTCAAAAGGATGCCACTGTTGAGTGGATTGATGGAAACTTGGGTGCAAAAACAACCATGAAATACCCATCTGTTTACCTTGATGGAGAAGGGGCGCGTGGTACCATGCTCTCTATCGCTTTTGCCAATGCAGGGCAACACCAAGATACGGGTGCTAAGATGATCCACAATGCTCCACATACCAGCTCGTCTATTGTGTCTAAATCCATCGCTAAAGGCGGAGGAAAGGTTGACTACCGTGGACAGGTAACCTTTAACAAAAACTCTAAGAAGTCTGTTTCTCACATCGAGTGTGATACCATTATCATGGATGACTTATCAGCATCAGATACTATTCCGTTTAATGAAATTCACAACTCACAAGTCGCTTTGGAACACGAAGCTAAGGTATCTAAGATTTCAGAAGAGCAACTCTATTACCTCATGTGCCGTGGATTGTCAGAATCTGAAGCAACTGAGATGATTGTTATGGGATTTGTAGAACCATTTACAAAAGAGCTTCCAATGGAATATGCTGTTGAGCTGAACCGCTTGATCAGCTATGAAATGGAAGGATCAGTTGGGTAAAATTTGTTTTTATACTCTTCGAAAATCTCTTCAAACCACGTCAGCTTTATCTACAACCTCAAAGCGGTGCTTTGAGCAACCTGCGGCTAGCTTCCTAGTTTGTTCTTTGATTTTTATTGAGTATTAAATTTACTCAAAATCAAGGATTTTGAAGATGAACTTGTAATAAAAAAATCGCGGTTTAAAATCGCGATTTTTTTATAATTTTTCGTTGATGAAGCGGATAAACTGATTCCACCAAACTTTTAAGAAGAAGGCTTTTTCAACTTTCTTTTCTGCTACCATTTCAAAACTAGGACGCTCTGTGGTAATGTAACCTTGACCAATCAAGTCTGAGTCTTCATAAGTCAAATGTCCAACCACTGTTCCGGCTTCAAGTGGTGCTGGAATTGCCTTAGAATCAGGTGTGAATTGAATAGATTGGGAAGCTTGACTCCCAACACGTTCAATTAGAGTGATATCATCTTTGGCAACAGCAGTGACAGTATCTTCTTTTCCATCTTGTACAGGGGCTTTGCTATCTTGATAAGCATCACCTTTCTGAACGATTTTACGAAGTGTGAATGTAGAAGAGATATAATCCATTAGTGAAGATGTAGCTGTGAAGCGAGCGTAAGGATTATTGTCTTGATGATCTGCATTCAAAACAACTGTGATAACCCTCATCCCTTTTTCGACAGTAGTACCAACAAAAGATTCTCCAGCTTTGTCTGTTGTTCCTGTCTTAAGGCCATCAAAACCACCGCGATAAGCAGGCATGCCTTCTAACATGTAGTTGGTAGAAGTGATTGTCATCCCAGCAAAAGTAGATGAAGGTTTTTTAGTGATTTCTAAGACTTGTGGGTATTTTTTGATGAGGTTGCGAGCAACGATAGCGACATCATAAGCACTGAGCTTATTTTCATCATCTTTTTTAGAGCCCGGGTAAATGTTATCCCCTAGAGTCTCATTGTTAAGACCTGTTGTATTAACAACAGTGGCATCCTGAATTCCCCATTCCAAGAGTTTTGCCCGCATCATATCGACGAAATCTTTTTCTGAGCCAGCAATTTTCTCAGCTAGGGCGATAGCTGCACTGTTGGCACTAGATACCAGTGTTGCTTCAAGTAGCTGTTCAACGGTATAATTACGAGCTTCCATAGGAACGTTACTTGCTTCAGAATTTGTCGTTAATTTGTATGGATAATCAGAGATATCTACCGGAGTTGATAGTGTAATACTGCCGTTTTCCAAGGCTTCATAGACAAGATAAACAGTAATTAACTTTGTGATTGAAGCAATTTCAACTGGCTGGGTTGCATCTTTCTCATAGAGAATTTTACCAGTATTTGCCTCAACGGCAATTGCATGTTTAGCAGCAATATTAAAATCTTGAGCAGCAACAGTAGATGCTGAGCCAATAACGGAAAGGCTTAAAAGAGTTAAAATTATTTTTTTCATAGTAAGTTTATTCTATCATAAAGAAAAAAATATTCCCAGTTTCATGATATAAGAAAGAAGCTTTTTTGAAAGTGTGGTAAAATAGATGAATGGAGGTACCTCATGTTTCGTAAGAATAAATTATTTTTTTGGACCAGTGAGATTTTACTATTAACCATTATCTTTTATTTATGGAGAGAGATGGGAGCGATTATTACACCTTTTGTAAGCGTCGCAAACACTATAATGATTCCCTTTCTTTTAGGTGGTTTTTTATATTACTTGACCAATCCTATTGTAAATTTTTTACAAAAGTATTTCAAAATTAACCGTATCATTGGTATTCTACTAACCTTGTGTGCCTTGGTCTGGGGTATAGTTATTGGGGTCGTTTATCTTTTACCGATTTTGATTAATCAGCTGACAAGTTTGATTGCTACAAGTCAGACAATCTACAGTCGTCTGCAAGATTTGATTATCGATTTATCCACTTATCCAGCCTTTCAAAATTTAGATATTCAAGCGACTATTCAACAGTTAAATCTCTCTTATGTAGATATTCTACAGAATATCCTAAATAGTGTAACGAATAGTGTTGGAAGTGTCTTATCTGCGCTCTTTAGTACTGTTTTGATTATTATCATGACACCTGTATTTTTAATTTATTTTTTGTTAGATGGCCACAAATTCTTGCCGATGCTTGAGCGTACTGTTTTAAAGCGAGATAAGTTGCATATTACAGGTCTTTTAAAAAATTTGAATGCTACAATCGCTCGATATATTAGTGGAGTTGCCATTGATGCGATTATTATTGGTTGTTTGGCTTTTATCGGATATAGCGTAATCGGTTTGAAATACGCTTTGGTCTTCGCTATCTTTTCAGGATTAGCCAATCTCATTCCTTATGTAGGCCCAAGTATTGGTCTGATTCCGATGATTATCGCAAATGTCTTTACTGATCCCCATAGAATGCTGATTGCAGTTATTTATATGCTGATTATTCAACAAGTGGATGGAAATATCCTCTACCCTCGAATCGTTGGTGGAGTGATGAAAGTCCATCCAATTACGATTTTAGTATTACTTTTGTTATCAAGTAATATCTATGGTGTCATTGGTATGATTGTTGCAGTACCAACCTATTCTATCTTAAAAGAAATTTCTAAGTTTTTATCACGTTTGTATGAAAATCATAAAATAATGAAAGAACGAGAAAGACAATTAGCTAAGTAAAAGTCAGGATATTCCTGATTTTTCTTTTTCATTAAAGAAGTGATGGGAGTAGAAATACCGTTTAGATTAGCAGATTAAGAATAATTCACAAAAACTTTGTAAAACACTTGCAATTTAGCTGAAATTTGATAAAATAGTAAGGAAAGTTAGACTGTATTGCCTACTGTCTATCTATAAAATATATTTTATTGGAGGCTTTTACTCAAATGGCAAAAGAAAAATACGATCGTAGTAAACCACACGTTAACATTGGTACTATCGGACACGTTGACCACGGTAAAACTACCCTAACTGCAGCTATCACAACTGTTTTGGCACGTCGCTTGCCTTCATCAGTTAACCAACCTAAAGACTATGCGTCTATCGATGCTGCTCCAGAAGAACGCGAACGCGGTATCACTATCAACACTGCGCACGTTGAGTACGAAACTGAAAAACGTCACTACGCTCACATCGACGCTCCAGGACACGCGGACTACGTTAAAAACATGATCACTGGTGCCGCTCAAATGGACGGAGCTATCCTTGTAGTAGCTTCAACTGACGGACCAATGCCACAAACTCGTGAGCACATCCTTCTTTCACGTCAGGTTGGTGTTAAACACCTTATCGTCTTCATGAACAAAGTTGACTTGGTTGACGACGAAGAATTGCTTGAATTGGTTGAAATGGAAATCCGTGACCTATTGTCAGAATACGACTTCCCAGGTGACGATCTTCCAGTTATCCAAGGTTCAGCTCTTAAAGCTCTTGAAGGTGACACTAAATACGAAGACATCGTTATGGAATTGATGAACACAGTTGATGAGTACATCCCAGAACCAGAACGTGACACTGACAAACCATTGCTTCTTCCAGTCGAAGATGTATTCTCAATCACTGGACGTGGTACAGTTGCTTCAGGACGTATCGACCGTGGTATCGTTAAAGTCAACGACGAAATCGAAATCGTTGGTATCAAAGAAGAAACTCAAAAAGCAGTTGTTACTGGTGTTGAAATGTTCCGTAAACAACTTGACGAAGGTCTTGCCGGAGATAACGTAGGTGTCCTTCTTCGTGGTGTTCAACGTGATGAAATCGAACGTGGACAAGTTATCGCTAAACCAGGTTCAATCAACCCACACACTAAATTCAAAGGTGAAGTCTACATCCTTACTAAAGAAGAAGGTGGACGTCACACTCCATTCTTCAACAACTACCGTCCACAATTCTACTTCCGTACTACTGACGTTACAGGTTCAATCGAACTTCCAGCAGGTACTGAAATGGTAATGCCTGGTGATAACGTGACAATCGACGTTGAGTTGATCCACCCAATCGCCGTAGAACAAGGTACTACATTCTCTATCCGTGAGGGTGGACGTACTGTTGGTTCAGGTATGGTTACAGAAATCGAAGCTTAATTCGATTTAGTTCCCAGAAGAACAATTATTTAAGTCAGACACTAAAAGAATCTTGCTTTGCAAGGTTCTTTTTTTAAAAAAATAAAAAGATAGACCTGATAAAGTCCAGATCCATCTAATAAGTTATTTTCAAGTGACTAGTTCGCTCCAAACACTAACATTCGATATAGTAGAGGTTTCACCAGCTGGAACCCATTTGTTAGTTCCTAAGTATCTAACTTCTAGTTTACGAACATTTACTATGTAAGATGCTTTTAGCCTGATGTAACCATAAGTGTAGGGTGGTACGTTATGGGATACTGAGTGATTTAAACTAAGTCAAAATCCAGACTCAGGAGCAGAAAAGCTAACAGCTGCACTTAAAGTTAGGGTAGCTCCAGCTTTTCCACCATAAGCAGTTGAACTTAGAGATCCTGATGTAGCGCTGCTCTTATAAGAGTGAGAGGAGCTAGTTCTATAGTCTGCAACACCAGTTGCATTAGAACGAGTCTGATACGTAGATTTAGACTCTAAATAGGCGTCTCTAAGTTCAGTCGTATAAAATGACAATAACTCTCCTGTGTTGATATCTTTTACAACACGATTAGATACAATTTCATAATTTGTGCAAGGATAGACATCAGCAAAAACCGTAGATGTTGTGACTAAGAAAAATAGATTTGATAGAACAGAGAAAAACAATAATTTCAATTTAATCATAAAAAAATGTCTATTCTTCATGATCAAAAGATTATTTTTTCAATCCTTTGAAAGTCATAATGCAACCCGAAAGGATACTGAGAGTTCCTATAGGTCTCCAATATAGCTGCCAAAAGAATAAATTTATTCTTCCTTTCAGTGTCTCATCGGGTCCAGCATAATAGGGGTTGATGTGAAATAATAAAAAACCAAAACATAAAACTATGATTCCGGTTAAGAATAAAATGTCCTTATTTACTTTCCTCATAAAATCTCCTTTTATTTAATTTTAAGCGTTTTCTATTATTAGTATACGTCAAAAAAATAAAAAAACAAGTCTATTTATTTATTAATTTATATGGTATAATAAAATAGTTGGAGAGTTTTTTTACTACGAATCTTATGTAGTTTTACAAAAAAGAGGCTAGATAAAAACTCAATTTTAGGAGAAAATGAAGTAAAATTTCCCACAATAAAACGCATAATATCAAGGTTCAATACCTGATATTATGCGTTTTTGATTTTAAAGACTTTTTGCCCAGCCTCAATGAGGGCTTTATTTTACATAGAGTTCTTGATTTTTTAGGACAATTTCTCGTACACTTGCAAACTTCTTAAGTTTTTTGATTTCTTCTGGATGAGTGACGAGAGTGATAACATAGCCGTCTTTACCCATACGGCCAGTACGTCCAGCACGGTGAGTGTAGGTTTCAATATCTCTAGGAACATCAAAGTTTACGACGCATTCTAGGCTATCGATATCAATTCCACGAGCCAAAAGGTCAGTTGCAAGGAGTAGGGTTAGTTGCTTATCTTTAAATTTTTCTAAGATGACTTTTCTAAATTTGACATTAACATCACTAGCGAGGGAAACAGCCAAGATATCACGATACTGTAATTTTTCTTCTGCACTTCCAAGGTCTGATAGGCTGTTAAAGAAGACCAGACCACGGAAATCCTCAACATGAGCCAGTTTTCGTAGCATATCCACTCGGTGACGTTGATCTACCTGCATATAGAAATGTTGGATGTTGTCCAATTTTTGGTCAGAAAGATCAATGGTACGTGTGTTAGGCGCAATCTTTTCTTGGTCAAACTTGGTCGTCGCACTCATGTAGATGAGTTGGTGGTCACGCGGTGCGTAGTGAGTGATTTTCTCAACAAAATGAATTTGAGAATCATCAAGCAATTGGTCAAATTCATCCAGGATGATGGTTTCTACGTTCATCATCTTGATTTTTTTCAATTTAATCAGTTCAAAGATACGGCCAGGGGTTCCAATCAGAATTTCTGGTCCTTTTTTTAGGCGTTCAATCTGTCGTTTCTGACTCGAACCTGATAAGAAGAGTTGGGCAGTTAAGCCGATAGCTTCAGCCCAAGTCTTAGTTACCTCAAAAATCTGTCCTGCAAGTTCAGTATTAGGTGCCAGAATAAGTAATTGTTGGGCTTTTTTCTTTTGTAGTCTGAGAAGACTTGGTAGAAGGTAAGCTAGGGTCTTACCAGTTCCTGTTGGGCTCACTCCTAGGAGATTTTCTCCAGCAAGAATGGGCCCAAATAGTTGAGTTTGAATGGGGGTGAATTCTTGAAAACCGAGTTGGTCACTCAGTTCTTGCCATTCAGTAGGTAGTTTGGTTTTCATTTTTCTGCCTCGAATCTAATGCCAGCAGTCTGGCGCATAGTATATAGTAGCTCATGAACTGAACTTGCATCTTCCAGCCAAGTTTGGTAGAGATTTAGATCTGGTTGCTGGATCATGTGTGCAAATGCAGCGACTTCCTCAGTCATCGTATGAGGAGCCTGTTGGATAGGGAGTTGGACTTGATTGCCTTGATGGTCGGTAAAAATAGCCGAGCTGACATGTTCGATGGTGTTGAGCGTCAGGGTTCCATCTGTCGTATAAATCTCGCAAGCGAGATTGGAAGTGATGTTTTTCCCGGCCTTGATATGAACTTGAAAGTCAGGATAGAAGAGAATTCCGTCTCCATTTAGGTCAATGCTATTGTCAAGCTGTTGAGCCTGATAGGTTGCGTCCTGAGCCTTTCCAAAGAGGCGAACGGCAGCGTAGAGAGGATAAATCCCCAAATCCATAAGCGCTCCACCAGCAAAACGATCTGAAAAGACATTTGGTGTCTCCCCAGCCAACAAGTTAGGCATTTTGGAAGAATACTTGGCATAGTTGAAATCTGCTCCCAAAATTTGTTTGTCTGCTAAAAAGTTTTTGATGATAGTGAAAGCTTTTTCATGGTAGTTCCGTGCCGCTTCGAATATAAAACAGTGATTTTTCTCAGCGGTATGTCTCAAATCTAGCCATTCTTGTGGCTGAGTGACGGCTGGCTTTTCAAGAATGACATGTTTACCTGCAGACAATGTAGCTTTTGCCTGAGCAAAATGCAAGGAGTTTGGGCTAGCAATATAGACCACATCAAAGGAGTTCTTGAAGAAGTCCTCTACTTTATCAAAGAGTTGGATATTCTGGTAGCGAGAAGCAAAGGTTGCTGCAGTTTCTAGTTTTCTAGAATAGACTGCGACCAGCTTGTATTCTCCACTGGAATGGGCTGCTTCTATGAAGTGGTGGCTAATAGCCCCTGTTCCGATGACACCTAATTTAAGCATAGTTACTCCTTTTCCGATTTCAAATCCTTCTTTCATTATAACATAGATAGACGGGACTATCCAACAGAGGGTAAAAAATTTCAAATAAGCTACTAGGTCTTTTCCAAAGAAAGTGGTACAATAATGAGATGAGTAAATGAAATGGGAGGGAAAATGAGGTTATTACCTATAAGAAAAATATCACGTCAGTCTAAGAGGCTAGCGCTTTTTTTGACTTTTTGTGCAGGTTATGTAGATGCCTATACGTTTATTGTGCGAGGGAATACTCTTGTAGCTGGACAAACTGGGAATGTCGTCTTTCTTTCAGTAGGTCTGATTCAACACAATGTGTCAGATGCCAGTGCCAAAGTAATGACCTTACTAGCTTTTATGATGGGGGTCTTTTTATTAACTGTTTATAAGGAAAAATTGAGAATTGTGAAAAAGCCCATTCTGTCATTGATTCCTTTGGCAATCTTATCAATCATTATTGGTTTTGTGCCGCAAACTGTAGATAATATCTATCTAGTACCGCCATTAGCCTTTTGTATGGGCTTGGTGACAACTGCTTTTGGTGAGGTTTCGGGTATTGCCTACAATAATGCCTTTATGACAGGGAATATCAAACGAACCATGCTGGCTTTTGGAGATTATTTTCGGACCAAGCACACTCCTTTTTTACGTGAAGGGATTATCTTTGTTAGCCTACTTAGTAGTTTTGTCCTTGGCGTTGTCTTTTCATCTTATTTGACGATTTTCTATCATGAAAAGACCATTCTTGGTGTTCCTATTATGATGAGTATTTTTTACCTCAGCATGCTTTTTGCCTCTTGGCAGAAAAAAGTAAAAGAAAAAGCTTCATTTTAGGTGTTATTACTTGTAAGAAAATAGGAGATATGCTATACTTGAAGAGTTGACTATGCACGATCCTGTGCAACCGCACGAACATCGTTGCTTGATTATTCAAGTTTAAGTGGTTCGTCCCACGATGCTAGGCGAGTCTTCACAAAAAAACCGGGGAAACCCATAAAAATCATAGGAGGTGCATAATGAGCACATACGCAATTATCAAAACTGGCGGAAAACAAGTTAAAGTTGAAGTTGGTCAAGCAGTTTACGTTGAAAAATTGAACGTTGAAGCTGGTCAAGAAGTTACTTTTAACGAAGTTGTTCTTGTTGGTGGTGAAAACACTGTTGTCGGAACTCCACTTGTTGCTGGAGCTACTGTAGTTGGAACTGTTGAAAAACAAGGAAAACAAAAGAAAGTTGTTACTTACAAGTACAAACCTAAAAAAGGTAGCCACCGTAAACAAGGTCACCGTCAACCATATACAAAAGTTGTCATCAACGCAATCAACGCTTAATTTTAAGGAGAACACATGATACAGGCAGTCTTTGAGAGAGCCGAAGATGGCGAGCTGAGGAGTGCGGAAATTACTGGACACGCCGAGAGTGGCGAATACGGCTTAGATGTCGTGTGTGCATCGGTTTCTACGCTTGCCATTAACTTTATCAATTCTATTGAGAAATTTGCAGGCTATGAACCAATCCTAGAATTAAACGAAGATGAAGGTGGCTATCTGATGGTTGAAATTCCAAAAGATCTTCCTTCACACCAGAGAGAAATGACCCAGTTATTCTTTGAATCATTTTTCTTAGGTATGGCAAACTTATCGGAGAACTCTTCAGAGTTCGTCCAAACCAGAGTTATCACAGAAAACTAACACGGAGGAAAACATTATGTTAAAAATGACTCTTAACAACTTGCAACTTTTCGCCCACAAAAAAGGTGGAGGTTCTACATCAAACGGACGTGATTCACAAGCGAAACGTCTTGGAGCTAAGGCAGCTGACGGACAAACTGTAACAGGTGGATCAATCCTTTACCGTCAACGTGGTACACACATCTACCCAGGTGTAAACGTTGGACGTGGTGGAGACGATACTTTGTTCGCTAAAGTTGAAGGCGTAGTACGCTTTGAACGTAAAGGACGCGATAAAAAACAAGTTTCTGTTTACCCAATCGCTAAATAAAAAGGTCCAGTGAACCTTTTTATTCCGAGCCTTGAAATATAAAGGCGAGGAAGCTAGAAGTAGCATAAACTAAGGCTTTCCGAGTTTTCGGAGAGCCTGTTTTTTGTTTTGGTACCCATATTTTAAAATCCTATATAAGAAGCGAACTTGTCGGCTACTTTGTCTGTTGTTGAAAAATTATAATCTAGTAGAATTTTTACAGTAATGAATGTTATAAGGGAATAAGATATTGTAAAAATTGCTACGATTTGATATAATAATTTTATCTTAGTAAGCTAGCAGAAATATGGAAAGGATGTAAACCTGTATGAAAAAAATTATCACCATAATAGTCTGTTCAATCTCTTTTCTTGTTCTATCTGCTTGTGTCAGTAAGAAAAAACTTATTCTTCCTGAACCTGAAAGTATTTCTGTAATTTCTCTGCAGAAAAAAACCTCTGAAGATGTTAAAACTATCGACAAGAGAGAAGAAATTTCAAAATTGATTGAGGAGATACAGAAACAGTCCAAATCTACCTCTTTGGAGAGTGTAAATGATCAACCGACAAATGTTAAAGATTACATCATTATCAAGTTTTATCATCAGAATGAAGAAAAGGATAGTGTAGTCTATCTATATACTAAGAAGAAAAGACAGTATATTGAGCAACCTTATGCTGGTATTTGGCAAGTAAATCCAGATATAGCCAATAGGATTGAAGAGATTTTTTCTAGTTGATTTATAGGGAAAAAGAAAATTTTAGAGTCTTTTCTTGAATCATATTATAAACGGTAAATCAAAAAGATTTGCTGTTTTTATTTGTTTGAACCAAAATGAGGACTGAAAAAAGACATTATTCTAATTCTTGGATTGGGATGTTAGAGTCTTCATTGAGTCTTGAAAATTTCCATACTTTTTTCCTTTTTGGAAAACTTCTAAAATATGGTATAATGAAAAGATAAAGAAGTTGGGGGTAGAAGATGAATATTCAACAATTACGCTATGTTGTTGCCATCGCGAATAGCGGTACTTTCCGTGAAGCTGCTGAAAAGATGTATGTCAGCCAGCCAAGTCTGTCTATTTCTGTTCGTGATTTGGAAAAAGAGTTGGGCTTTAAGATTTTCCGTCGGACCAGCTCAGGGACTTTCTTGACTCGTCGTGGTATGGAATTCTATGAAAAAGCGCAAGAATTGGTTAAAGGATTTGATATTTTTCAAAATCAGTATGCCAATCCTGAGGAAGAAAAAGATGAATTTTCAATTGCTAGTCAGCACTATGACTTCTTGCCACCAACCATTACGGCCTTTTCAGAGCGCTATCCTGACTATAAAAACTTCCGTATTTTTGAATCAACTACTGTTCAAATATTAGATGAAGTTGCTCAAGGGCATAGTGAGATTGGGATTATCTACCTTAACAATCAAAATAAAAAAGGGATCATGCAACGGGTTGAAAAGCTAGGTCTGGAGGTCATTGAATTGATTCCCTTTCATACCCATATTTATCTTCGTGAGGGGCATCCTTTGGCTCAGAAAGAGGAATTGGTCATGGAGGATTTAGCAGATCTACCAACGGTTCGTTTCACTCAAGAGAAAGATGAGTACCTTTATTATTCAGAGAACTTTGTCGATACCAGTGCTAGTTCACAGATGTTTAATGTGACAGACCGTGCTACCTTGAATGGTATTTTGGAGCGGACGGACGCCTATGCGACAGGTTCTGGATTTTTAGATAGTGACAGTGTTAATGGTATTACAGTTATTCGTCTCAAGGACGACCTGGATAATCACATGGTCTATGTTAAACGTGAAGAAGTGGAGCTTAGTCAGGCTGGAACTCTTTTCGTAGAAGTCATGCAAGAATATTTTGATCAGAAGAGGAAATCATGAAAAAAAGAGGAATAGTGGCAGTCATTGTACTGCTTTTGATTGGGCTGGATCAGTTGGTCAAATCCTATATCGTCCAGCAGATTCCACTGGGTGAAGTGCGCTCCTGGATTCCCAATTTCGTTAGCTTGACCTACCTGCAAAATCGAGGGGCAGCCTTTTCAATGCTACAAGACCAGCAGTGGTTATTTGCTATCATTACACTTGTCGTTATGGTAGGTGCCATTTGGTATCTACATAAGCACATGGAGGACTCACTCTGGATGGTCTTGGGTTTGACCTTGATTATCGCAGGTGGTCTTGGGAACTTTATTGACAGGATCAGTCAGGGCTTTGTTGTGGATATGTTTCACCTTGACTTTATCAACTTTGCAATTTTCAATGTGGCAGATAGCTATCTGACGGTTGGAGTGATTATTTTATTGATTGCAATGCTAAAAGAGGAAATAAATGGAAATTAAAATTGAAACTGGTGGCCTGCGTTTAGATAAGGCTTTGTCGGATTTGACAGAATTATCACGCAGTCTCGCGAATGAACAAATCAAATCAGGCCAGGTCTTGGTCAATGGCCAAGTCAAGAAAGCTAAATACACTGTCCAAGAGGGCGATATCGTCACTTACCATGTGCCAGAACCAGAGGTCTTAGAGTATGTGGCTGAGAATCTTCCACTAGAAATCATCTACCAAGATGAGGATGTGGCTGTCGTTAACAAACCTCAGGGGATGGTTGTGCATCCGAGTGCTGGTCATATTAGTGGAACTCTGGTAAATGCCCTTATGTATCATATTAAGGACTTGTCGGGTATCAATGGGGTTCTGCGTCCAGGCATTGTTCACCGTATTGATAAGGATACGTCAGGCCTTCTCATGATTGCTAAAAACGATGAGGCGCATCTAGCACTTGCCCAAGAACTCAAGGATAAAAAGTCTCTCCGCAAATATTGGGCGATTGTTCATGGAAATCTGCCTAATGATCGTGGTGTCATCGAAGCGCCGATTGGCCGGAGTGAAAAAGACCGTAAGAAACAGGCTGTGACTGCTAAAGGCAAGCCTGCAGTGACCCGTTTCCACGTCTTAGAACGCTTTGGTGATTATAGCTTAGTGGAGCTGCAGCTGGAAACAGGCCGCACCCATCAAATCCGTGTTCACATGGCTTATATCGGCCATCCAGTCGCTGGGGATGAGGTCTATGGTCCTCGCAAGACTTTGAAAGGACATGGACAATTTCTCCATGCCAAGACTCTAGGCTTTACCCATCCGAGAACAGGTGAGATTTTGGAATTTACAGCAGATATCCCAGAGATTTTTAAGAAAACATTGGAGAGATTGAGAAAGTAAGAATGAAAAAGAAATTAACTAGTTTAGCACTTGCAGGCGCTTTTTTAGGTTTGTCATGGTATGGAAATGTTCAAGCTCAAGAAAGTTCAGGAAATAAAATCCACTTTATAAATGTTCAAGAAGGTGGCAGTGATGCGATTATTCTTGAAAGCAATGGACATTTTGCCATGGTGGATACAGGAGAAGATTATGATTTCCCAGATGGAAGTGATTCTCGTTATCCATGGAGAGAAGGAATTGAAACGTCTTATAAGCATGTTCTGACAGACCGTGTCTTTCGTCGTTTGAAGGAATTGGGTGTCCAAAAACTTGATTTTATTTTAGTGACCCATACCCACAGTGATCATATTGGAAATGTTGATGAATTACTTTCTACCTACCCAGTTGACCGAGTCTATCTTAAAAAATATAGTGATAATCGTATTACTAATTCTGAACGTCTATGGGATAATCTGTATGGCTATGATAAGGTTTTACAGACTGCCGCTGAAAAAGGTGTTTCAGTTATTCAAAATATCACACAAGGGGATGCTCATTTTCAGTTTGGAGACATGGATATTCAACTCTATAACTATGAAAATGAAACTGATTCATCAGGTGAATTAAAGAAAATTTGGGATGACAATTCCAATTCCTTGATTAGCGTGGTGAAAGTCAATGGTAAGAAAATTTACCTTGGGGGCGACTTAGATAATGTTCATGGAGCAGAAGACAAGTATGGTCCTCTCATTGGAAAAGTTGATTTGATGAAGTTTAACCATCACCGTGATACCAATAAATCAAACACCAAGGATTTCATTAAACATTTGAGTCCGAGTTTGATTGTTCAAACCTCGGATAGTTTACCTTGGAAAAATGGTGTTGATAGTGAGTATGTTAATTGGCTCAAAGAACGAGGAATTGAGAGAATCAACGCAGCCAGCAAAGACTATGATGCAACAGTTTTTGATATTCGACAAGATGGTTTAGTAAACATTTCAACTTCCTACAAGCCGATTCCAAGTTTTCAAGATGGTTGGCATAAGAGTGCATATGGGAATTGGTGGTATCAAGCACCTGATTCTACAGGAGAGTATGCAGTAGGTTGGAATGAAATCGAAGGTGAATGGTATTACTTTAACCAAACGGGTATCTTGTTACAGAATCAATGGAAAAAATGGAACAATCATTGGTTCTATTTGACAGACTCTGGTGCTTCTGCTAAAAATTGGAAGAAAATTGATGGAATCTGGTATTATTTCAACAAAGAAAATCAGATGGAAATTGGTTGGGTAAATACTGGAAGTCAGAACTATTATTTATCAAACGATGGCTCTATGAAGACAGGTTGGCTTCAATATAAGGGGCAATGGTATTACTTTGCTCAATCAGGAGAAATGAAAACGGGTTGGGTAAAAGATAAAGAAACCTGGTACTATATGGATTCTACTGGTATCATGAAGACAGGCGAGATAGAAGTTGCTGGTCATCATTACTATCTAGAAGATTCAGGAGCTATGAAGCAAGGTTGGCTTAAAAAGGCAAATGCTTGGTATTTCTACAAGGAAGATGGTTCACGAGCTGTTGGTTGGATTAAAAACAAGGATAAATGGTACTTCTTGAAAGAAAATGGTCAATTGCTTGTGAACGGTAAGACACCAGAAGGCTATACTGTTGATTCAAGTGGTGCCTGGTTAGTGGATGTTCCGGTCGAGAAATCTGTTACAACTAAAGTCACAAGTCATTCAGAAATAAAAGAATCCAAAGAAGTAGTGAAAAAAGATCTTGAAAGTAAAGAAATTAGACAGAATGAAGGTGTTACAAGCGCTTCAACTAGTCAAGATTTGACTTCTTCAACTTCACAAAGCTCTGAGACGAGTACAAATAAATCGGAATCAGAACAGTAGTAAAAAAGAAGGTTTTAGGGCCTTCTTTTTCCTATCAACTCTTTTCTATTTTATGCTATTCATGTTATAATGGATAAATATGAAGAATCGGAGTGAGACTATGAAATACAAACGGATCGTCTTTAAGGTGGGGACTTCTTCTCTGACAAATGAGGATGGAAGTTTATCACGTAGTAAGGTAAAGGCTATTACCCAGCAGTTGGCTATGTTGCACGAGGCGGGTCATGAGTTGATTTTGGTGTCGTCGGGAGCCATTGCTGCCGGTTTTGGAGCCTTAGGATTTAAAAAGCGTCCGACTAAGATTGCTGATAAACAGGCTTCAGCAGCGGTAGGGCAAGGGCTTTTGTTGGAAGAATACACGACCAATCTTCTCTTGCGCCAAATCGTTTCTGCACAAATTTTGCTGACCCAGGATGACTTTGTGGATAAGCGCCGTTATAAAAATGCCCATCAGGCTTTGTCGGTTCTACTTAGCCGTGGAGCGATTCCTATCATAAACGAGAATGACAGTGTCGTCATTGATGAGCTCAAGGTCGGGGACAATGACACTCTAAGTGCCCAGGTAGCGGCCATGGTCCAAGCAGACCTTTTGGTCCTCTTGACAGATGTAGACGGTCTCTATACAGGAAATCCTAATTCAGATCCAACAGCCAAACGCTTGGAGAGAATTGAGACCATCAATCGTGAGATTATTGATATGGCCGGTGGAGCAGGTTCTTCAAACGGAACTGGGGGCATGTTAACCAAAATCAAAGCTGCAACTATCGCGACAGAATCAGGAGTTCCTGTTTATATCTGCTCATCCTTGAAGTCAGATGCCATGATTGAGGCAGCTGAGGAGACCAAGGATGGTTCCTACTTTGTTGCTCAAGAGAAGGGACTTCGTACCCAGAAACAATGGCTGGCCTTTTATGCTCAGAGTCAAGGTTCTATTTGGGTCGATAGAGGGGCTGCAGAAGCTCTCTCCCAACATGGAAAGAGTCTTCTTTTATCTGGTATTGTTGACGCAGAAGGAGCCTTTTCTTACGGTGATATCGTGACAGTATTTGACAAGGAAAGTGGAAAATCACTTGGAAAAGGACGCGTGCAATTTGGAGCATCTGCTTTGGAGGATATGTTGCGTTCTCAAAAAGCCAAGGGTATCTTGATTCACCGTGATGACTGGATTTCCATTACTCCTGAAATCCAACTACTCTTTACAGAATTTTAGAGGTAAACTATGGTAAGTACACAAGAACAATTTGAACAGGTACAGGCTGTTAAAAAATCAATCAACACAGCTAGTGAAGAGGTGAAAAACCAAGCCTTGCTAGCCATGGTTGATCACTTAGTGGCTGCTACAGAGGAAATTTTAGCAGCCAATGCCCTTGATATGGAAGCTGCTAAGGGTAAAATCTCAGATGTGATGCTGGATCGTCTTTATTTGGATGCAAGTCGTATAGAAGCGATGGCAACTGGGATTCGTGAAGTGGTTGCTTTACCAGATCCAATCGGTGAAGTCTTAGAAACCAATCAGCTTGAAAATGGTTTGGTTATCACAAAGAAACGTGTGGCTATGGGGGTTATTGGTATTATCTATGAAAGCCGTCCAAATGTGACGTCTGACGCGGCTGCTTTGGCTCTCAAGAGTGGGAATGCGGTTGTTCTTCGTAGTGGGAAGGATGCCTATCAAACAGCCCATGCTATTGTCACAGCCATCAAGAAGGGCTTGGAGACGACCACTATTCACCCAGATGTGATTCAACTGGTGGAAGATACCAGCCGTGAAAGCAGCTATGCTATGATGAAGGCCAAGGGCTATCTAGACCTTCTCATTCCTCGTGGAGGGGCTGGCTTGATTAATGCCGTGGTTGAAAATGCTATCGTACCTGTTATCGAGACAGGAACTGGGATTGTCCATGTCTATGTGGATAAGGATGCAGATGAAGACAAAGCTCTGTCTATCATCAACAATGCTAAAACCAGTCGTCCTTCTGTTTGTAATGCCATGGAGGTTCTGCTGGTTCATGAAGACAAGGTAGCAAGTTTCCTTCCTCGCTTGGAGCAAGTGCTGGTTGCGAATCGAAAAGAAGCTGGTCTGGAACCAATTCAATTCCGCTTGGATAGTAAAGCAAGTCAGTTTGTTTCAGGTCAAGTAGCTGAAGCTCAAGACTTTGACACCGAGTTTTTAGATTATGTCCTAGCTGTTAAGGTTGTGAGCAGTTTAGAAGAAGCGGTTGCCCATATTGAGGCTCACAGTACCCATCATTCGGATGCCATTGTGACGGAAAATGCTGAAGCAGCAGCTTACTTTACAGATCAAGTGGACTCTGCAGCGGTTTATGTCAATGCCTCAACTCGTTTCACAGATGGTGGCCAATTTGGTCTGGGTTGTGAAATGGGAATTTCTACTCAGAAATTGCACGCGCGTGGTCCAATGGGCTTGAAAGAGTTGACCAGCTACAAGTATGTGGTTGCTGGTGATGGGCAGATAAGGGAGTAAGAGATGAAGATTGGATTTATCGGTTTGGGGAATATGGGGGCTAGTCTGGCTAAGGCTGTTTTGCAGGCAAAGACGGGTGATGACCTTCTCCTTGCCAATCGTAGTCAAGGCAAGGTAGATGCTTTCATTGCAGACTTTGGCGGTCAGGCTTCTAGTAATGAAGAAATATTCGCAGAAGCAGATGTGATTTTTCTAGGTGTTAAGCCAGCTCAGTTTTCTGAACTGCTTTCTCAATACCAGACCATACTTGAAAAACGAGCAAGTCTTCTTTTGATTTCGATGGCAGCTGGATTGACTTTAGAAAAACTAGCAAGTCTTATCCCAAGTCAACACCGAATTATTCGTATGATGCCAAATACCCCTGCTTCTATTGGTCAAGGAGTGATTAGTTATGCCTTGTCTTCTAATTGCAGGGCTGAGGACAGTGAACTCTTTTGTCAGCTTTTAGCCAAGGCTGGTCTCTTGGTTGAACTAGGAGAAGGTTTAATAGACGCAGCGACAGGTCTTGCAGGCTGTGGACCGGCCTTTGTCTATCTCTTTATCGAAGCCTTGGCAGATGCAGGGGTTCAGACGGGATTGCCACGAGAAACGGCATTGAAAATGGCGGCTCAAACTGTGGTAGGTGCTGGACAATTGGTTCTAGAAGGCCAAGAGCATCCTGGGGTCTTGAAAGACCAAGTTTGTAGCCCGGGCGGTTCGACTATAGCTGGTGTAGCAAGCCTAGAAGCGCATGCTTTTCGAGGAACGGTCATGGATGCAGTTCATAAAGCCTACAAACGAACACAAGAATTAGGTAAATAAGAGGTGGCTTTGACTGCCTCTTTTATGGTGGTTGAAATGAGAAGACAAAAAGATTGTCACAAACCCCTATTTTTTTGATAGAATAGAAGTAGTAAAAAAGAAATGAGTTAGACATGTCAAAAGGATTTTTAGTCTCTCTTGAGGGACCAGAGGGAGCAGGAAAGACCAGTGTTTTAGAGGCTCTGCTACCAATTTTAGAGGAAAAAGGGGTAGAGGTGCTGACGACCCGTGAACCAGGAGGTGTCTTGATAGGAGAGAAGATTCGGGAAGTGATTTTGGACCCAAGTTATACTCAGATGGATGCGAAGACAGAGTTACTTCTTTATATTGCCAGTCGCAGACAGCATTTGGTGGAAAAAGTTCTTCCAGCCCTTGAAGCTGGTAAGTTGGTCATTATGGACCGTTTCATCGATAGTTCTCTTGCCTATCAGGGATTTGGTCGTGGCTTGGACATTGAAGCCATTGACTGGCTTAACCAGTTTGCGACAGATGGCCTCAAACCCGATTTGACACTCTATTTTGACATCGAGGTGGAAGAAGGGCTGGCTCGTATTGCTGCTAATAGCAATCGCGAGGTCAATCGTTTGGACTTAGAAGGGTTGGACTTGCACAAAAAAGTTCGTCAAGGTTACCTTTCTCTTCTGGACAAAGAAGGAAGTCGTATTGTTAAGATTGATGCTAGTTTTCCTTTGGAGCAAGTTTTGGAAACTACCAAGGCTGTCTTGTTTGATAGAATGGGATTAGCTAAATGAAACAAGATCAACTAAAGGCTTGGCAGCCAGATCAGTTTGACCGCTTTGTCCGTATCCTAGAACAAGACCAGCTCAATCATGCCTACCTCTTTTCAGGTTTCTTTGGAAGCTTGGAAATGGCGCAATTTTTAGCTAAGGGCCTCTTTTGTACAGATAAAGTAGGTGTTTTACCATGTGAGAAATGCCGAAATTGTAAGCTGATTGAGCAGGGAGAATTTCCCGATGTCACTTTGATTAAGCCAGTAAATCAGGTCATCAAGACAGAACGCATTCGAGAATTGGTGGGTCAGTTTTCCCAAGCAGGGATTGAAAGCCAGCAACAGGTTTTTATTATCGAGCAAGCGGAAAAGATGCATCCCAATGCAGCCAATTCTCTGCTCAAGGTCATCGAAGAACCCCAGAGTGAGGTTTACATTTTCTTCTTGACCAGCGATGAGGAGAAGATTTTACCTACAATCCGAAGTCGGACGCAAATTTTTCACTTTAAAAAGCAAGAAGAGAAGCTGATCTTGCTCTTAGAACAAATGGGACTGGTTAAGAAAAAAGCGACTCTCCTAGCTCAGTTTAGTCAATCGCGAGCTGAAGCAGAAAAGTTGGCTAATCAGGCAAGTTTTTGGACTTTGGTCGATGAAAGTGAACGCCTGCTGACTTGGTTAGTAGCTAAGAAAAAAGAAAGTTATCTGCAGGTTGCTAAATTAGCCAACTTGGCAGATGACAAGGAAAAACAAGATCAGGTTTTACGGATTCTTGAAGTTCTATGTGGACAAGATATCCTACAAGCAAGAGTTAGAGTGATTCTACAAGATTTGCTAGAAGCTAGAAAAATGTGGCAAGCTAATGTCAGCTTTCAAAATGCCATGGAATATTTGATCTTGAAAGAAATATAAACTCAAAAATGAATGATAAAGAAAGGAAAGGGCTGTTTTATGGACAAAAAAGAATTATTTGACGCGCTAGATGATTTTTCCCAACAGTTATTGGTAACCTTGGCCGATGTGGAAGCCATCAAGAAAAATCTCAAGAGCCTAGTAGAAGAAAATACAGCTCTTCGCTTGGAAAATAGTAAGTTGCGCGAACGCTTGGGTGAGGTGGAAGCAGACGCTCCCGTCAAGGCTAAACATGTTCGCGAAAGTGTCCGTCGCATTTACCGTGATGGATTTCACGTATGTAATGATTTTTATGGACAACGTCGAGAGCAGGACGAGGAATGTATGTTCTGTGATGAGTTGTTATACAGGGAGTAGGCATGCAAATTCAAAAAAGTTTTAAGGGGCAGTCTCCCTACGGCAAGCTGTACCTAGTGGCAACGCCGATTGGCAATCTAGATGATATGACCTTTCGAGCTATTCAGACCTTGAAAGAGGTGGCCTGGATTGCTGCTGAGGACACGCGTAATACAGGACTTCTGCTCAAGCATTTTGACATTTCTACAAAGCAGATCAGTTTTCATGAGCACAATGCCAAGGAAAAGATTCCTGATTTGATTAGTTTCCTGAAAGCAGGGCAAAGTATTGCTCAGGTATCGGATGCAGGTTTGCCAAGCATCTCAGACCCTGGTCATGATTTGGTTAAGGCAGCTATTGAGGAAGATATTGCTGTTGTCACAGTTCCAGGTGCCTCTGCAGGAATTTCTGCCTTGATCGCTAGTGGTTTAGCGCCACAGCCACATATCTTTTACGGCTTTTTACCGAGAAAATCAGGTCAGCAGAAGCAATTTTTTGACTCGAAAAAAGACTATCCAGAAACCCAGATTTTCTATGAATCGCCTCATCGTGTGGCAGATACGTTAGAAAATATGCTAGAAGTCTACGGTGATCGCTCGGTCGTCTTGGTTAGGGAATTGACCAAAATCTATGAAGAATACCAAAGAGGTACCATTTCTGAATTGCTGGAAAGCATTACTGAAACGCCACTCAAGGGAGAATGCCTTCTCATCGTTGAAGGTGCCAGTCAGGATGTGGAAGAAAAAGACGAGGAGGACTTGTTTTCAGAAATACAAGTACGCATCCAGCAAGGCATGAAGAAAAATCAAGCTATCAAGGAAGTCGCTAAGATTTACCAGTGGAATAAAAGCCAGCTCTACGCTGCTTACCACGACTGGGAAGAAAATCAAGAAAATGACTAAACAGGGAAGTTTGCCTTCTTCCCTTTTTTTGTTATACTAGTAGAAGAAAAAATAGAAAGATTTGTGGGAGTGAAAAAGTCCTGTGGACTTTTTCAGCCTGAGCCAGGAAATTCGAAAGCGAAGTAAGTCCTGTGGACTTTTTCAGCCTGAGCCAGGAAATTCGAAAGCGAAGTAAGTCCTGTGGACTTTTTCAGCCTGAGCCAAGAAACTCGAAAACTCTTAAGTTTGATTGGCTTTTTCAATGTGAACCTTGTCTTCACACTCCCAAAGAGGTATTAGTGTCGTGTCTCAATCTTATATCAATGTTATCGGTGCTGGTTTGGCAGGGTCAGAAGCAGCCTACCAAATCGCAGAGCGTGGTATTCCAGTTAAACTTTATGAAATGCGTGGTGTCAAGTCAACACCTCAACACAAAACAGATAATTTTGCTGAATTGGTTTGTTCCAATTCCTTACGTGGGGATGCCTTGACAAATGCAGTGGGTCTCCTCAAGGAAGAAATGCGTCGCTTGGGTTCTGTTATTTTGGAATCTGCTGAGGCTACACGTGTTCCAGCAGGAGGGGCGCTTGCGGTGGACCGTGATGGTTTCTCTCAGATGGTAACTGAGAAAGTAGCCAACCACCCCTTGATTGAAGTAGTGCGTGATGAAATTACAGAATTGCCGACAGATGTTATTACGGTTGTCGCTACTGGTCCTTTGACAAGCGATGCCTTGGCTGAAAAGATTCATGCCCTTAATGACGGCGATGGTTTCTATTTCTACGATGCGGCAGCGCCTATTATCGATGTCAACACCATCGATATGAGCAAGGTCTATCTCAAGTCTCGTTATGATAAGGGGGAAGCGGCCTACCTCAACGCTCCCATGACCAAACAAGAATTTATGAATTTCCACGAAGCCTTGGTCAATGCGGAAGAAGCGCCGCTGAATTCTTTTGAAAAAGAAAAGTATTTTGAGGGCTGTATGCCTATCGAAGTCATGGCCAAACGTGGTATTAAAACCATGCTTTATGGTCCGATGAAACCAGTTGGCCTTGAGTATCCGGACGACTACACAGGACCTCGTGATGGAGAATTTAAAACACCTTATGCGGTGGTTCAGCTGCGTCAGGACAATGCGGCTGGTAGCCTCTACAATATCGTTGGTTTCCAGACTCACCTCAAATGGGGAGAACAAAAGCGAGTCTTCCAAATGATTCCAGGTCTTGAAAATGCTGAGTTTGTTCGTTATGGTGTTATGCACCGCAATTCTTACATGGATTCACCGAATCTTCTTGAGCAGACCTACCGGTCTAAGAAACAACCAAATCTCTTCTTTGCTGGTCAGATGACGGGTGTGGAAGGCTATGTTGAGTCAGCGGCTTCAGGCTTGGTTGCGGGAATTAACGCGGCTCGTCTCTTCAAGGGAGAAAGTGAGGCTATTTTCCCAGAGACGACAGCGATTGGAAGTCTGGCTCATTACATCACTCATGCCGACAGCAAACATTTCCAACCAATGAATGTCAATTTTGGAATCATCAAGGAGTTGGAAGGCGAACGTATCCGTGATAAGAAGGCTCGTTATGAAAAAATTGCAGAGCGTGCTCTTAACGATTTAGAGGAATTTTTAACGGTCTAATTTTTTTGAAAGAATTGCTCATGATACTATAAAAATCTTAGAAATTGTGATAAAATAGGTAGGATAAAAGAAGGAGAGTGAAAATGGCGAATCCCAAGTATAAACGTATTTTAATCAAGTTATCAGGTGAAGCCCTTGCCGGTGAACGTGGCGTAGGGATTGATATCCAAACAGTTCAAACAATCGCAAAAGAGATTCAAGAAGTTCATAGCTTAGGTATCGAAATTGCCCTTGTTATTGGTGGAGGAAATCTCTGGCGTGGAGAACCTGCAGCAGAAGCAGGTATGGACCGCGTTCAGGCAGATTACACAGGAATGCTTGGGACTGTTATGAATGCTCTTGTGATGGCAGATTCATTGCAACAAGTTGGGGTTGATACACGTGTGCAAACAGCTATTGCTATGCAACAAGTGGCAGAGCCTTACGTACGTGGACGTGCCCTTCGTCATCTTGAAAAAGGCCGTATCGTTATCTTTGGTGCCGGAATTGGTTCACCTTACTTCTCAACAGATACAACAGCGGCCCTTCGTGCAGCTGAAATCGAAGCAGATGCTATTCTTATGGCTAAAAACGGTGTCGATGGTGTTTACAATGCCGATCCTAAGAAAGACAAGACAGCCGTTAAGTTTGAAGAATTGACCCACCGTGACGTTATCAATAAAGGTCTTCGTATCATGGACTCAACAGCTTCAACCCTCTCAATGGATAATGACATTGACTTGGTTGTCTTCAACATGAACCAATCAGGTAACATCAAACGTGTCGTATTTGGTGAAAATATCGGAACTACAGTTTCAAATAATATCGAAGAAAAGGAATAAGAAAGATTATGGCGAACGCAATTATTGAAAAAGCTAAAGAGAGAATGACCCAGTCTCACCAATCACTTGCTCGTGAATTTGGTGGTATCCGTGCCGGTCGTGCTAATGCAAGCTTGCTTGACCGTGTACATGTAGAATACTATGGAGTAGAAACACCTCTTAACCAAATCGCTTCAATTACCATTCCAGAAGCGCGTGTTTTGTTGGTAACACCATTTGACAAGTCTTCATTGAAAGACATCGAACGTGCTTTGAACGCTTCTGATCTTGGAATCACACCAGCTAACGACGGTTCTGTGATTCGCTTGGTTATCCCTGCTCTTACAGAAGAAACTCGTCGTGACCTTGCTAAAGAAGTGAAGAAGGTCGGAGAAAATGCTAAAGTGGCTGTCCGCAATATCCGTCGCGATGCTATGGATGAAGCTAAGAAACAAGAAAAAGCAAAAGAAATCACTGAAGACGAATTGAAGACTCTTGAAAAAGACATTCAAAAAGTAACAGACGATGCTGTTAAACACATTGACGACATGACTGCCAACAAAGAGAAAGAACTAGTGGAAGTCTAAAAATAAACAGAAAAACTCAGTTGGCATTGCTGGCTGAGTTTTATTCGAAAGAAGGAAATATGAATACAAATCTTGCAAGTTTTATCGTTGGACTGATCATCGATGAAAATGACCGTTTTTACTTTGTGCAAAAGGATGGTCAAACCTATGCTCTTGCTAAGGAAGAAGGTCAGCATACAGTAGGGGATACGGTTAAAGGTTTCGCCTATACAGATATGAAGCAAAAGCTCCGCTTGACCACTTTAGAAGTGATTGCCACACAGGATCAATTTGGTTGGGGAACTGTAACGGAAGTTCGTAAAGACTTGGGTGTCTTTGTGGATACAGGTCTGCCCGATAAGGAAGTCGTAGTATCGCTTGATATTCTCCCTGAGCTCAAGGAACTCTGGCCTAAGAAGGGTGACCAACTCTACATCCGTCTTGAAGTGGACAAGAAAGACCGTATCTGGGGACTCTTGGCTTATCAAGAAGACTTCCAACGTCTGGCTCGTCCTGCCTACAACAACATGCAGAACCAAAACTGGCCAGCCATTGTTTACCGCCTCAAGCTGTCAGGAACTTTTGTTTACCTACCAGAAAATAACATGCTTGGTTTTATCCATCCTAGCGAGCGTTACGCAGAGCCACGTTTGGGGCAAGTATTAGATGCGCGCGTTATTGGTTTCCGTGAAGTGGACCGTACCTTGAACCTCTCCCTCAAACCACGTTCCTTTGAAATGTTGGAAAATGATGCTCAGATGATTTTGACTTACTTGGAAAGCAATGGCGGTTTCATGACCTTAAATGATAAGTCATCTCCAGACGACATCAAAGCAACCTTTGGCATTTCTAAAGGTCAGTTCAAGAAAGCACTCGGTGGCTTGATGAAGGCTGGCAAAATCAAGCAGGACCAGTTTGGGACAGAGTTGATTTAGGTCTTATAGACATGAAAAAGAAACTTGAAGAAATGAGTTTAGAGGAACTCTGGCAACTTTTTCCTATTTTTCTAGTAGAGCACAAGTCAGAGTGGAAAGACTGGTATGAATCGGAAAAAACAAGTCTGAAAAAAATATTGGGTGCAAATGTTATTAAAAGAATAGAACATATCGGTAGCACTGCTATCCCTAATATTTGGGCCAAAAATATCGTTGATATTCTGCTAGAAGTAGGTAGAATAGAGGATTTGGCAAGAGTTAGGGATTTATTGGTGAAGAATGGTTGGCTAGTGATGTCAGAGAGTCCTAACAGGATTTCGCTAAATAAAGGATATACAGAGCAGGGATTTGCTGAGAAAGTTTTTCATTTACATTTGCGAATGACGGGAGATCATGACGAGATTTATTTTAGAGATTATCTCTGCCAGCATCCAGATATTGCCCAAGCGTATCAGGAATTAAAACTCAGTTTGTGGAAACAATTTGAACACAATCGAGACGCCTATACTGATGCGAAAACGGATTTTATAAATCACTATGTGTCAGAGGCTAAGTCCAGTAATTTTTAAAAATCAGAAAAGTTTCATCAAAAAAAGTCTTGATAGGAGAAAGAATTGAGAAAATCATTTTACACTTGGCTCATGACCGAGCGCAATCCTAAAAGTAACAGTCCCAAAGCTATCTTGGCAGACCTCGCTTTTGAAGAGTCAGCCTTTCCAAAACACACAGATGATTTTGATGAGGTGAGTCGCTTTTTGGAAGAACATGCCAGTTTCTCTTTCAACCTAGGAGACTTTGACGCCATCTGGCAAGAATACTTAGAACACTAGAGACAATGAGATGAGGCTAGTATTTTATTGTTCTCTTTGCTATAATAAAAAGAAATAAAAGGATTAGAGAGGTTCTTTATTTGAAGGAACATTCAATTGACATTCAACTGAGTCACCCAGATGACCTGTTTCATCTTTTTGGTTCCAATGAACGCCATCTTCGTTTGATGGAAGAAGAGCTTGATGTCGTGATTCATGCTCGTACGGAGATTGTCCAAGTTTTGGGAGAAGAGACTGCCTGTGAGGAAGCTCGTCAGGTTATTCAGGCTTTGATGGTCTTGGTAAATCGTGGGATGACCGTTGGTACGCCAGATGTGGTGACTGCGATTAGCATGGTCAAAAACGATGAAATCGACAAGTTTGTTGCCCTTTACGAAGAAGAAATCATCAAGGATAATACTGGGAAGCCTATTCGTGTCAAAACTCTAGGTCAAAAACTTTATGTTGACAGTGTCAAACAGCATGATGTGACCTTTGGAATTGGGCCAGCAGGGACAGGGAAGACCTTCTTGGCAGTGACCTTGGCAGTGACTGCCCTTAAACGTGGGCAAGTCAAGAGGATTATCCTGACTCGCCCAGCAGTGGAAGCAGGTGAGAGTCTTGGATTTCTTCCGGGCGACCTCAAGGAAAAGGTCGATCCTTACCTTCGTCCTGTTTATGATGCCTTGTATCAGATTTTGGGCAAAGACCAAACGACTCGACTCATGGAGCGTGAAATTATCGAGATTGCGCCCCTTGCCTATATGCGTGGACGAACCTTGGATGATGCCTTTGTCATTCTCGATGAGGCGCAAAATACGACCATCATGCAGATGAAGATGTTTTTGACTCGTTTAGGTTTTAATTCTAAGATGATTGTCAATGGAGATATCAGTCAGATTGACCTTCCGCGTAACGTCAAGTCCGGTTTGATTGATGCCCAAGAAAAGCTCAAGAGCATTCACCAGATTGACTTTGTTCATTTTTCAGCCAAGGATGTGGTTCGCCATCCAGTTGTCGCTCAGATTATCCGAGCTTATGAACCAGCTCCAATTAAAAATGAAGAGCATGAAGAATTAGAGTCTCAACCTCTGTCTGAAGGATAGTTCTTTTGTACTTAAAATTATCTCAATACCAAGTATAAGTTTGCTTTTTACATGTTTCATTCAATATCCTTATATTAGTTAGAAACTTTTCAAGTGGTGGAATCCTATGGAATCAATCTTTTTAAAACTATCTCAGTATCCCATAGTCGAGACTGAGCGTTTATTGCTTAGACCTGTAACCTTGGATGATTCAGAAGCAATGTTTGAGTATGCCTCGGATAAGGATAATACACGTTACACTTTTCTAACCAATCGAAATTTAGAAGAAACCAAAAATAATATTGCTCAGTTCTACTTGGCTAATCCCTTGGGACGTTGGGGAATAGAACTAAAAAGCAATGGCAAATTTATCGGAACCATTGATTTGCACAAGATTGATCCTGCTCTTAAGAAGGCGGCTATTGGCTACATTATCAATAAAAAGTATTGGAGTCAAGGATTGACGACAGAAGCCAATCGTGCCGTAATTGAGCTAGCTTTTGAGAAGATAGGAATGAATAAGTTAGTTGCTTTACACGATAAGGCTAATCCCGCGTCAGGAAAGGTCATGGAGAAATCAGGCATGCATTTTTCACATGCAGAACCATATGCTTGTATGGACCAGCATGAAGAAGGCCGAATCGTTACAAGAGTTCATTATGTCTTGACCAAGGAAGACTATTTTGCAAATAAATAAGCAGTTGAGAAGAAATTTTCAACTGTTTTTTCTTTCTCTTACGAATAATCTAAGAGAGGAGAAAATATGGAAGCAATTATCGAGAAAATCAAAGAGTATAAAATCATCGTCATCTGTACTGGTCTGGGCTTGCTTGTAGGAGGATTTTTCCTGCTAAAACCAGCTCCACAAACACCTGTAAAAGAAACAAATTTACAGGCAGAAGTTGCAGCTGTTTCCAAGGATTCATCGACCGAAAAGGAAGTGAAGGAAGAACCGGTTGAACAAGATCTAATCACAGTAGATGTCAAAGGTGCTGTAAAATCACCAGGGATTTATGATTTGTCTGTAGGTAGTCGGGTCAATGACGCTGTTCAAAAGGCGGGTGGCTTGACAGAGCAAGCAGACAGCAAGTCGCTCAATCTAGCTCAGAAAGTTAGTGATGAAGCTCTGGTTTACGTTCCCACTAAGGGAGAAGAATCAGCTAGTCAACATACTGGTTCTGGAGCGCCTTCTTCAACAAGCAAGGACAAGAAGATCAATCTCAACAAAGCCAGTCTGGAAGAACTCAAGCAGGTCAAAGGACTGGGTGGCAAACGAGCTCAGGACATTATCGATCATCGTGAGGCGAATGGGAAGTTCAAGTCGGTCGATGAACTCAAGAAGGTCTCTGGCATTGGCGCCAAAACGATAGAAAAGTTAAAAGACTATGTTACAGTGGACTAAGAATTTCCCCATTCCCCTAATTTACCTGAGTTTTCTATTACTTTGGCTTTACTACGCTATTTTCTCAGTATCCTATCTTGCTTTGTTGGGCTTTGTTTTTCTGCTAGTCTGTCTCTTTATCCAATTTCTTTGGAAATCTGCTGGAAAAGTTCTAGTAATTTGTGGAATCTTTGGATTTTGGTTTGTTTTTCAAAATTGGCAACAGAGTCAAGCGAGTCAAAATCTGTCAGATTCTGTTGAAATTGTACGGATTTTACCTGACACTATTAAGGTTAATGGTAATAGTCTATCCTTTCGGGGCAAGGCCGATGGCCGCATTTTTCAAGTCTATTATAAACTCCAGTCCGAGGAGGAGAAAGAAGTCTTTCAAGCTTTAACCGACCTTCATGAGATAGGACTAGAAGGGAAGCTTTCGGAGCCAGAAGGGCAGAGAAATTTTGGTGGCTTTGACTACCAAGCCTATCTGAAGACTCAGGGAATTTACCAGATTCTTAATATTAAAAGAATCCAGTCACTTCAAAAGGTTGGCAGTTGGGATATAGGAGAAAATCTATCCAGTTTACGCCGAAAGGCTGTGGTTTGGATAAAGACACATTTTCCAGACCCTATGCGCAATTACATGACAGGGCTCTTGCTAGGACATCTGGACACGGACTTTGAGGAGATGAATGAGCTTTATTCTAGTTTAGGAATTATCCACCTTTTTGCCTTGTCGGGGATGCAGGTAGGCTTTTTTATGGATGGCTTTAAGAAACTTCTCTTGCGATTAGGCTTGACCCAAGAAAAGTTGAAATGGCTGACTTATCCCTTTTCCCTTATCTATGCAGGGCTGACAGGATTTTCAGCTTCGGTCATTCGCAGTCTTTTGCAAAAGTTACTGGCTCAACATGGTGTTAAGGTCTTGGATAATTTTGCCTTGACGGTCCTTGTCCTCTTTATCGTCATGCCCAACTTTTTCCTGACTGCAGGAGGAGTTTTGTCCTGCGCTTATGCTTTTATCTTGACCATGACCAGCAAAGAAGAGGAGGGGCTCAAGGCTGTTGCTAGAGAAAGTCTAGTCATTTCTTTGGGAATATTGCCCATTCTATCCTTCTATTTTGCGGAATTTCAACCTTGGTCCATCCTTTTGACCTTTGTCTTTTCCTTTCTTTTTGACTTGGTCTTCTTACCGCTCTTGTCTATCTTATTTGCCCTTTCCTTTCTCTATCCAGTCATTCAGCTTAATTTTATTTTTGAATGGTTGGAGGGCATTATTCGCTTGGTCTCACAGGTGGCAAGTAGACCTCTAGTCTTTGGACAACCCAATGCATGGCTTTTAATCTTATTGTTAATTTCCTTGGCTTTTGTCTATGATTTGAGGAAAAATATCAAAAGAGTAGCTGGCTTCAGCTTACTTATTGTGGGTCTCTTTTTCCTGACCAAGTATCCACTGGAAAATGAAATTACCATGCTGGATGTGGGGCAAGGAGAAAGTATTTTCCTACGGGATGTAAATGGGAAGACCATTCTCATAGATGTGGGCGGTAAGGCAAAATCTGATAAGAAAATCGAAAAATGGCAAGAAAAGGCGACGACCAGCAATGCCCAGCGAACCTTGATTCCCTATCTCAAAAGTCGAGGAGTAGATAAGATTGACCAGCTAATTTTGACAAATACGGACAAGGAACGTGTTGGTGATTTGTTGGAGGTGACCAAGGCTTTCCATGTAGGGGAGATTTTAGTGTCAAAAGGCCGTCTGAAACAGAAGGAATTTGTGGCAGAACTAGAGGCAACTCAAACCAAGGTGCGCAGTGTGACAGCAGGAGAGAACTTGCCAATTTTTGGAAGTCAGTTAGAAGTCCTAGCTCCAAGGAAAATAGGAGATGGAGGTTATGATGATTCCCTGGTTCTGTATGGAAAACTTTTGGATAAGTACTTTCTCTTCACAGGAAATTTGGAGGAAAAAGGAGAGAAGGAATTGCTGAAGCACTATCCAGACTTGAAAGTGGATGTTTTAAAAGCTGGCCAACATGGCTCTAAAAAATCATCAAGTTCAGCATTTCTAGAACAGCTCAAGCCAGAGTTTACTCTCATTTCAGTTGGAAAGAGCAATCGAACGAAATTGCCACATCAAGAAACCTTGACTCGACTGGAAGGTATCAATAGTAAAGTTTACCGAACTGACCAGCAGGGAGCTATATGCTTTAAAGGGTGGAATAGTTGGAAAATCGAAAGCGTTCGATAGGAAGGATAAATACTATATATTAGTAAAATAAACTAAAAATCTGTTGCATAATAATGATAAAAACGATATAATGAAAGCGTCTTCAATATTGATGATATAAAATCATTAAAAATTAGTAAAAATCGTTTAATTAGTTAGTTTATGATTATTGGTCTTTTTCAGTCCAGTATATCTGCTGTGAGCGTTCTTAAAACTTATAGGTATGATTGGAATACCTACTATAAGTCTAGTATGAATTGCTAGAGATATAACTATATTAATCCCCTGTTATGGTATCGTTATGACAGCTATTCTGAATATAAAATTGGTTCTGGTTGGAATTACAATCGTTATGAGGTAATAAACTACTCCAGCGGATGCTATTAATCCTTAAAGAGTGATAAAAAGGAGGGCTAGATATGTTGCATCTTACTCATGTGACCTTAAAAACGCGACAAGTCATCTTACAAGATGTTGATTTTACATTTGAAAAGGGTAGGATTTATGGTATTCTTGCTATCAATGGCTCTGGAAAGACGACACTGTTCCGCGCCATTAGCAATTTAATTCCTATAAGTAGTGGAAATATTGTAGCCCCTCCTTCTTTATTTTATTATGAAAGCATTGAATGGCTGGATGGAAACTTAAGTGGGATGGACTATCTTCGCCTGATCAAGAACATCTGGAAGTCAGGGCTGAACTTGGGGGATGAAATTACCTATTGGGAAATGTCTGACTATATCAGCCTTCCCATTCGCAAGTATTCCTTAGGCATGAAGCAACGCTTGGTTATTGCCATGTATTTCCTCAGTCAGGCGAAATGCTGGCTTATGGATGAAATTACAAATGGCTTAGATGAGTATTATCGACAGAAGTTTTTTGATAGGCTGGCACAAATCGATAGACAAGAACAGCTGGTTCTTTTAAGTTCCCACTATAAGGAAGAGTTGCTTGATGTCTGCGATAGAGTAGTAACCATTCATCAGGGGCAAATAGAAGAGGTTTAGTTTATGAAAGATGTTAGTCTATTTTTATTGAAAAAAGTTTTCAAAAGTCGCTTAAACTGGATTATCTTAGCTTTATTTGTATCTGGACTCGGTGTTACCTTTTATTTAAATAGTCGGACTGCAAACTCACACAGCTTGGAGAGCGAGTTGGAAACCAGTCTTGTAAAAGATGAGAGAATCATCAATGAATATGAAGAGAAACTCTCCCAAATATCTGATACCAGCTCGGAGGAATACCAGATTGCTAAAAATACTTTAGACGGGCAAAAAAATCTTTCGACTCAAAAGACAGAAATTCTGACTTTATTAAAAGAAGGGCGATGGAAAGAAGCCTACTATTTGCAGTGGCAAGATGAAGAGAAGAATTATGAAATGATATCAAATAACCCGACTATTAGCTCTGACTTTAAAATGGCGGTTGACCGCCAACGAAAGATTTACCAAGCCCTGTATCCCTTGAACATAAAAGCACATACTTTGGAGTTTCCGACCCACGGGATTGATCAGATTATCTGGATTTTAGAGGCTATCATCCCAACCTTGTTTGTGATTGCTATTATTTTTATGCTAACGCAACTATTTGCAGAAAGATATCAAAATCATCTGGACACAGCTCAGTTATATCCTTTTTCAAAAGTGGCATTTGCCATGTCCTCCCTTGGAGTTGGAGTGGGCTATGTAACTGTGCTGTTTATCGGAATCAGCGGATTTTCTTTTCTAGTGGGAAGTCTGATAAGTGGTTTTGGACAGTTAGATTATCCCTACCCGATTTATAGCTTAGTGAATCAAGAGGTAACTATTGGAAAGATACAAGATATGTTATTTCCTGGCTTGTTATTAGCTTTCTTAGCCTTTATCGTCATTGTGGAAGTAGTGTACTTGATTGCTTACTTTTTCAAGCAAAAAATGCCTGTCCTCTTTCTTTCACTCATTGGAATTGTTGGCTTATTGTTTGGCATCCAAACAATTCAGCCTCTTCAAAGGATTGCACATCTGATTCCCTTTACTTACTTGCGTTCAGTAGATATTTTGTCTGGAAGATTACCTAAGCAGATTGATAATGTCAATCTGAATTGGGGTATGGGGCTAGTCTTACTTCCTTGCCTGATTATCCTTTTGTTAGTGGGGATTCTATTTATCGAAAGATGGGGAAGTTCACGTAAAAAGGAAGTTTTTAATAGGTTTTAGCATTCCCATAGGGAAGGTGTGGAAAAACTAATACAGAGAGGGAATCAACTTGATTCTCTCTTTTTGATTCGAAAACCAAGTCAAAATATAAACACAAACTTTTCAAAAAATTAACTTTTTTTCTTGACAAGGGCTAGAAAACTTGGTATCATATAAAAGTTGAGAAAAGCAGAAGTGAGAGCTTCTCGCCTTGTGACATTGAGTTGCCTGGCCCTACGGATGAAAAGTTTCTAAGAAACGCTATCATAACGTGCGGGCTTGTATATTTACGAGTCCGCTATTGTTTTTCTCTAATAAAACAAAAGAGGTGAAAACCATAGCAAAGCAAGACTTATTCATCAATGATGAGATTCGTGTACGTGAAGTTCGCTTGATTGGTCTTGAAGGAGAACAGCTAGGCATCAAGCCACTCAGTGAAGCGCAAGCTTTAGCTGATAACGCTAATGTTGACCTAGTATTGATTCAACCCCAAGCCAAACCGCCTGTTGCAAAAATTATGGACTACGGTAAGTTCAAATTTGAGTACCAGAAGAAGCAAAAAGAACAACGTAAAAAACAAAGTGTTGTTACTGTGAAAGAAGTTCGTCTAAGTCCAACTATTGACAAAGGTGACTTTGATACAAAACTTCGCAATGCACGCAAATTCCTTGAAAAAGGAAATAAAGTTAAGGTATCTATTCGCTTTAAGGGTCGTATGATTACCCATAAAGAGATTGGTGCAAAAGTTTTAGCCGAGTTTGCTGAAGCAACTCAAGATATTGCCATCATCGAACAACGTGCTAAAATGGATGGACGTCAAATGTTCATGCAATTGGCGCCAGCGACTGACAAAAAATAATTGTCAGAAAGTTAAATAAAGGAGAAAAAATCATGCCAAAACAAAAAACACACCGCGCATCAGCTAAACGTTTCAAACGTACAGGTTCTGGTGGACTTAAACGTTTCCGTGCTTACACTTCTCACCGTTTCCACGGAAAAACTAAGAAACAACGTCGTCATCTTCGTAAAGCATCTATGGTGCATTCAGGAGATTACAAACGTATCAAAGCAATGCTTACTCGCTTGAAATAATAGCTTGACTGTAAGTAAACAATTCTAGGAAATATTTGGAGGAAATAAAACATGGCACGTGTTAAAGGTGGCGTTGTATCACGCAAACGTCGTAAACGTATTCTTAAATTAGCAAAAGGTTACTATGGAGCTAAACACATCTTGTTCCGTACTGCAAAAGAACAAGTAATGAACTCTTACTACTATGCATACCGTGACCGTCGTCAGAAAAAACGTGACTTCCGCAAATTGTGGATCACTCGTATCAACGCGGCAGCTCGTATGAACGGACTTTCATACTCACAATTGATGCATGGTTTGAAATTGGCTGAGATCGAAGTTAACCGTAAAATGCTTGCTGACTTGGCTGTTAACGATGCAGCAGCTTTCACAGCTCTTGCAGATGCAGCTAAAGCAAAACTTGGTAAATAATAACAGATAAGACTGGAACAGGATTGTCCCAGTCTTTTTAAAAATAAAGGAGAAAAATATGGCTTCAAAAATGCTACATACTTGCTTGCGAGTAGAAAATCTTGAAAAATCAATCGCATTTTATCAAGATGCTTTTGGATTTAAAGAATTGCGTCGCAGAGATTTTCCAGACCATGCCTTCACGATTGTCTATCTAGGTCTTGAGGGTGATGACTATGAGTTGGAGTTGACTTATAACTACGATCATGGTCCTTATGTGGTTGGAGATGGATTTGCCCATATCGCCCTAAGTACACCTGATCTTGAGGCGCTTCATCAAGAGCACAGTGCCAAAGGTTATGAAGTTACTGAGCCAAATGGCCTACCAGGAACTGCGCCTAACTATTACTTTGTCAAAGACCCTGATGGCTACAAGGTCGAAGTCATTCGTGAAAAATAATCTCGTGAGGTTAAGTAGAATGTTCGTTTTCTACTTGACTTTTTTTAGCTGAAAGAGTATACTAGTAAAAATTTAACCTTTAAGGGGAGTCCAGAGAGACTCACAAGGTGTCAGATAAAAGAATAGTACAATTTTCTAGAGGAGACTTTTTGAGTGTGCTCTCTTCTGTTGTACAATTTTAACTGAGGCCTTGCACTAGCAAGGTCTTTTCTTTATCTGGTCCCCTTAAAATTTAAGGAGGAGAAGTCATGAATCCCACATGTAAGAAACGTTTGGGTGCAATTCGTTTGGAAACCATGAAGGTGGTAGCACAGGAGGAAATCGCGCCAGCAATCTTTGAATTAGTCCTAGAAGGGGAAATGGTTGAAGCTATGCGAGCAGGCCAATTCCTTCATCTGCGTGTGCCTGATGATGCCCATCTTTTGCGTCGTCCTATTTCAATTTCGTCTATTGATAAGGCAAATAAGCAGTGTCATCTTATTTATCGGATTGAGGGAACTGGGACAGCTATTTTTTCAACCTTAAGTCAGGGAGATACTCTTGATGTGATGGGTCCTCAGGGAAATGGTTTTGACTTGTCTGACCTAGATGAGCAGAGCCAGGTTCTCTTAGTTGGAGGTGGGATTGGTGTACCTCCTTTGCTTGAGGTGGCCAAGGAATTACATGCGCGTGGTGTGAAAGTAGTGACAGTCCTTGGTTTTGCTAACAAGGATGCTGTTATCCTTGAAAAGGAATTGGCCCAATATGGTCAGGTTTTTGTAACGACAGATGATGGTTCATATGGCATTAAAGGAAATGTGTCTGTTGTCATCAATGACTTAGACAGTCAGTTTGATGCTGTTTATTCATGTGGGGCGCCTGGCATGATGAAGTATATCAATCAAAACTTTTATGACCACCCAAGAGCCTATCTATCTCTGGAATCTCGTATGGCTTGTGGGATGGGGGCTTGCTATGCCTGTGTCCTAAAAGTGCCAGAAAGCGAGACGGTCAGCCAACGCGTCTGTGAAGATGGTCCTGTTTTCCGAACAGGAACTGTTGTATTATAAGGAGAAAATCATGACTACAAATCGTTTACAAGTTTCTCTACCTGGTTTGGATTTGAAAAATCCGATCATTCCAGCATCAGGCTGTTTTGGTTTTGGACAAGAGTATGCCAAGTACTATGATTTAGACCTTTTAGGTTCTATTATGATCAAGGCGACAACACTTGAACCACGTTTTGGCAATCCAACTCCAAGGGTGGCAGAAACTCCCGCTGGTATGCTCAATGCAATCGGTTTGCAAAATCCGGGTTTGGAAGTTGTTTTGGCCGAAAAGCTAACTTGGCTGGAAAGAGAATATCCAAATCTTCCTATTATTGCCAATGTAGCTGGTTTTTCAAAACAAGAGTATGCTGCTGTTTCTCGAGGAATTTCCAAGGCAGCTAATGTAAAGGCTATTGAGCTCAATATTTCTTGCCCCAATGTTGACCACTGTAATCACGGTCTTTTGATTGGTCAAGATCCAGATTTAGCTTATGATGTGGTGAAAGCGGCTGTGGAAGCCTCTGATGTGCCAGTTTATGTCAAACTGACTCCTAGTGTGACGGATATTGTCACAGTCGCAAAAGCTGCAGAAGATGCGGGGGCAAGTGGCTTGACCATGATCAATACTCTAGTTGGTATGCGCTTTGACCTAAAAACCAGAAAACCAATCTTGGCCAATGGAACAGGTGGAATGTCTGGTCCAGCAGTCTTTCCAGTAGCCCTCAAACTCATCCGCCAAGTAGCCCAAACAACAGACCTGCCTATTATTGGAATGGGAGGAGTGGATTCGGCAGAAACTGCCCTAGAAATGTACCTGGCTGGAGCCTCTGCTATCGGAGTTGGAACAGCCAACTTTACCAATCCTTATGCCTGTCCTGATATCATCGAAAATCTACCAAAGGTTATGGACAAATACGGCATTAGTAGTCTGGAAAATCTCCGCAAGGAAGTAAAAGAGTCTCTGAGATAAACTGCAATCAATCTGTTCTTGATTTTTCATCAGTTTGTAATATTGATTATAGAGAATTTTGATACAATAAAATGGAAAGAACAGAGGAAGAAAGTTTATGAAGAAATTGAGATTTGTTTTTTTAGCTTTGCTATTTTTCTTAGCCAGACCAGAAGGTGCAATGGCAAGCGATGGTACTTGGCAAGGAAAACAATACCTGAAAGCAGATGGCAGTCCAGCAGCGAATGAGTGGGTTTTTGATGCTCACTATCAATCTTGGTTTTATATAAAAGAAGATGCCAACTATTCTGAAAATGAATGGCTGAAACAAGGTGACGACTATTTTTACCTCAAATCTGGTGGCTATATGGCCCAGTCAGAATGGGTAGAAGATAAGGGAGCCTTCTATTATCTTGATCAAAATGGAAAGATGAAAAGAAATGCTTGGGTAGGTACTTCCTATGTCGGTTCATCAGGTGCCAAAGTAATAGAAGACTGGGTATTTGATTCTCAATACGACGCTTGGTTTTATATCAAAGCAGATGGACAACACACAGAGAAAGAATGGCTCCAAATTAAGGGTAAGGACTATTATTTTAAATCTGGTGGTTATTTACTGACAAGTCAGTGGATTGACCAGGCTTATGTGAATGCCAGTGGCGCTAAAGTACAGCAAGGTTGGCTTTATGACAAACAATACCAATCTTGGTTTTACATCAAAGCAAATGGAAATCATGCTGATAAAGAATGGATTTTCGAAAATGGTCACTATTATTATCTAAAATCCGGTGGCTATATGGCAGTTAATGAATGGATTTTGGATAAGGAGTCATGGTTTTATCTCAAGTCTGATGGCAAAATGGCTGAGAAAGAATGGGTATACGATTCTAAAAGTCAAGCCTGGTACTACTTCAAATCCGGTGGCTACATGGCAAAAAATGAGACTATTGATGGTCATCAGCTAGGAAACGATGGAAAGTGGCATAAGGAATCCAAGACTAGCTCTGATTATTATCAGGTTCTTCCAGTTACTGCAAATATCTATAATGCAGATGGTGAAAAACTGTCCTATATATCGCAAGGTAGTGTTGTTTGGCTGGATAAGGATAGAAAAAGTGATGACAAGCGCCTGGCTATTACTATTTCTGGCTTGTCAGGTTATATGAAAACAGAAGATTTACAAGCACTAGATGCCAGCAAGGATTTTATCCCTTATTATGAGAGTGATGGACACCGTTTTTATCACTATGTGGCTCAGAATGCTAGTATCCCAGTAGCTGCTCATCTTTCTGATATGGAAGTAGGCAAGAAATATTATTCGGCAGATGGCCTGCATTTTGATGGTTTTAACCTTGAAAATCCCTTCCTTTTCAAAGATTTGACAGAGGCTACAAACTACAGTGCTGAAGACTTGGATAAGGTATTTAGTTTGTTAAATATTAATAATAGCCTCTTAGAATATAAGGGAGCTACCTTTAAGGAAGCCGAAGAACATTACCATATCAATGCCCTCTATCTCCTTGCCCATAGTGCCTTAGAAAGCGACTGGGGACGTAGCAAGATTGCCAAAGATAAGAATAATTTCTTTGGAATTACAGCCTATGATACGACCCCTTACCTTTCTGCCAAGACATTTGATGATGTGGATAAGGGAATTTTAGGTGCAAGCAAGTGGATTAAGGAAAATTATATCGATAGGGGTAGAACTTTCCTTGGAAACAAGGCATCTGGTATGAATGTAGAATATGCCTCAGACCCTTATTGGGGCGAAAAAATTGCTAGTGTGATGATGAAAATCAATGAGAAACTAGGTGGTAAAGATTAGTCCTATAATTGGATATGATTTGAGTGAATAGTATGTTAAAAATCCTGATTTCAAGTAAAATCAGGATTTTTTCATGGATGTGATTTTTTCGGGGTCTGGTGTAACTCGGAGGGTCTTTTGTCCTGTGTAGGTTACAAAGCCAGGTTTTCCACCAGTTGGTTTGTTGAGTTTCTTGACTTCAATCATATCTACCTGCACCAAATTTGACAAGCGACCTTGAGAGAAGTAGGCGGCCAGCTCTGCTGCGTCTGTTTTGACTTCATCGGATGGGTCAAGATTGCCTGATATGACGACGTGGCTTCCAGGAATATCCTTGGCATGGAACCAAAGTTCCTCCTTGCGGGCCATTTTAAAGGTTAGTTCCTCGTTTTGTAGGTTGTTTCGGCCGACATAGATGATGGTTTTGCCATCGCTTGCCAGATATTGTTCTGGCTTTTTGCGTTTCTGGATTTTCTCCCGTTGTCTTCTACGGATAAAGCCAGTTTGAATCAATTCTTCACGAATTTCAGCGATTTCTTCCAGCCCAGCTTGGTTGAGAACAGTTTCCACACTTTCCAGATAGAGAATGGTTGCCTTTGTTTCTTCAATCAGATCAGTCAAGTATTTGACAGCTTCTTTGAGTTTCTGATACCGTTTAAAATAGCGTTGGGCATTCTGGTTGGGAGTCAAGGCCTTATCAAGCGCAATCGTGATAGGTAGGTTGGTATAGTAGTTGTCTAGGATAACCTTGTCTTGGTCGTTAGGCACTTGATGGAGGAAGGTTGTTAGCAATTCCCCTTTTTGGCGAAATTCTTCAGCATTGTCTGTCGCTAGTAACTCTTTTTCTTGTTTTTTTAGCTTATGTCGATTTTTCTGAAGTTCATTTTCAACACGACGAATCAGTTCGCTGGCTTGCTGTTTGACACGGTCGCGCTCAGCCTTGTCCTTATAGTAGGTGTCCAACAAATCCGAAAGGTTGGCAAAAGGCTCTTCCACTTGATTTGCAAAAGGAACTGGACTGAAGGAAGTCTCAGTCAAGAATGGCTTGGTTTCTTGATGGAAAAAGTTTCGGAAAGTGGCTAGTTTATCACTAACCAGAATCTTTTCCAATTCATTTGCCGTATCACGTCCCAGACCTTGAAAGAGGCTTTGAAGATTTTTAGCTGTCGTTTCCTGTGTTTGCAGGATTTCAAAGAGTTTCTCGTCCTTGATTGTAAAAGGATTGAGAGATTCCGTACTTGGCGGAGCGATATAGGTCGATCCAGGAAGTAAGGTACGGTAGCTATTTTGTGAAAAGCCGACGTGTTTGATAACTTCGAGGATTTTATGACTGCTTTTATCAACCAGTAGAATATTACTGTGTTTCCCCATAATTTCGATAATCAAGGTAGCCTGGATATGGTCTCCAATCTCGTTTTTATTGGAAACTGTCATTTCCACAATACGGTCATTTTCCACTTGCTCAATCGACTCAATTAGGGCGCCCTGCAAATACTTTCTCAAAACCATGATAAAGGTAGAAGGTTGGGCTGGATTTTCAAAAGTCGTTTGGGTCAGCTGAATGCGTCCAAAAACTGGATGGGCTGAAAGGAGCAGGCGATGACTTTGGCGATTGCTGCGGATTTGCAAGATTAACTCTTGTTCAAAAGGCTGATTGATTTTCTGGATGCGACCGTTCACTAACTCTCTTCGCAATTCCTCAACCATGTGGTGTAAAAAAAATCCGTCAAATGACATCGTTCTCTCCTTGTGATTGTATTCCATAGTATTATATCAAAAAGGTAGAATAAAATCATGGAAATGTGGTATAATAAAGCCAAGTAAAGAGAAACGAGAAGCACATGTATATTGAAATGGTAGATGAAACTGGTCAAGTTTCAAAAGAAATGTTGCAACAAACCCAAGAAATTTTGGAATTTGCAGCCCAAAAATTAGGCAAAGAAGACAAAGAGATGGCAGTTACCTTTGTGACTAATGAACGTAGTCATGAACTCAATCTGGAGTACCGTGACACAGACCGTCCGACAGATGTTATCAGCCTTGAATATAAGCCAGAGTTGGAAATTGCCTTTGACGAGGAAGATTTGCTTGAAAATCCGGAATTGGCAGAGATGATGTCTGAGTTTGATGCCTATATTGGGGAACTGTTCATCTCTATTGATAAGGCTCATGAGCAGGCCGAGGAATATGGCCACAGCTTTGAGCGTGAGATGGGCTTCTTGGCAGTACACGGCTTTTTACATATCAACGGCTATGATCACTACACTCCGGAAGAAGAAGCGGAGATGTTCGGTTTACAAGAAGAAATTTTGACAGCCTATGGACTCACAAGACAATAAACGAAAATGGAAAAATCGTGACCTGATATCCAGTTTAGAATTTGCTCTCACAGGAATTTTTACTGCCATCAAGGAAGAACGCAATATGCGAAAACATGCAGTGACGGCTCTTGTAGTCATTCTTGCAGGTTTTGTTTTTCAGGTGTCACGAATCGAATGGCTCTTTCTCCTATTGAGCATTTTCTTGGTAGTAGCTTTTGAAATTATCAATTCTGCTATTGAAAATGTAGTGGATTTGGCCAGTCACTATCACTTTTCCATGCTGGCAAAAAATGCCAAGGATATGGCGGCTGGCGCGGTATTAGTAGCTTCTCTTTTTGCAGCCTTAACAGGCGCATTGATTTTTCTCCCACGAATCTGGGATTTATTATTTTAAACAGTAAGAGGAAATTATGACTTTTAAATCAGGCTTTGTAGCCATTTTAGGACGTCCCAATGTTGGGAAGTCAACCTTTTTAAATCACGTTATGGGGCAAAAGATTGCCATCATGAGTGACAAGGCGCAGACAACGCGCAACAAAATCATGGGAATTTACACGACCGATAAGGAGCAAATTGTCTTTATCGACACACCAGGGATTCATAAGCCTAAAACGGCCCTTGGAGATTTCATGGTGGAGTCTGCCTACAGTACCCTTCGTGAAGTGGACACCGTTCTTTTTATGGTACCTGCTGATGAAGCGCGTGGTAAGGGGGACGATATGATTATCGAGCGTCTCAAGGCTGCCAAGGTCCCTGTGATTTTGGTGGTGAACAAGATCGATAAGGTTCACCCAGACCAGCTTTTGTCTCAGATTGATGATTTCCGTAATCAGATGGACTTTAAGGAAATTGTACCCATTTCAGCCCTTCAGGGAAATAACGTCTCTCGTCTAGTGGATATTTTGAGTGAAAATTTGGACGAAGGGTTCCAGTATTTCCCGTCTGATCAAATCACAGACCATCCAGAACGTTTCTTGGTTTCAGAAATGGTTCGCGAGAAAGTCTTGCATCTAACTCGTGAAGAGATTCCGCATTCGGTAGCAGTAGTTGTGGATTCTATGAAACGAGACGAAGAGACAGACAAGGTGCACATCCGTGCAACCATCATGGTGGAGCGCGATAGTCAGAAAGGGATTATCATCGGTAAAGGTGGCGCTATGCTTAAGAAAATTGGTAGCATGGCCCGTCGTGATATCGAGCTCATGCTAGGAGACAAGGTCTTCCTAGAAACTTGGGTCAAGGTTAAGAAAAACTGGCGTGATAAAAAACTAGATTTGGCTGACTTTGGCTATAATGAAAAAGAATACTAAGTAGAGGTGGGCTCATGCCTGCTTCTTGTTTTTACAGAAGGAGGACTTATGCCTGAATTACCAGAGGTTGAAACTGTTCGCCGTGGCTTAGAAAAATTGATTTTGGGTAAGAAGATTTCGAGTATGGAAATTCGTTATCCCAAGATGATTAAGACGGATTTGGACGAGTTTCAAAAGGAAGTGCCTGGTCAGATTGTTGAGTCAATGGGACGTCGTGGTAAATATTTGCTTTTCTACCTGACAGACAAGATCTTGATTTCCCATTTGCGGATGGAGGGCAAGTATTTTTACTATCCAGACCAAGTGCCTGAACGCAAGCATGCTCATATTTTCTTCCAGTTTGCGGATGGTGGCACGCTTGTTTATGAGGATGTTCGCAAGTTTGGTACTATGGAACTCTTGGCGCCTGACCTTTTGGAAGTCTACTTTCTTTCTAAAAAACTAGGACCTGAACCAAGCGAACAAGACTTTGATTTGCAGGTCTTTCAAACTGCCCTAGCTAAGTCCAAAAAACCTATCAAATCCCATCTTCTAGACCAGACCTTGGTAGCTGGACTTGGCAATATCTATGTGGATGAGGTTCTTTGGCGAGCTCAGGTTCATCCAGCTAGACCTTCCCAGACTCTGACAGCAGAAGAAGCGACTGCCATTCATGACCAGACCATCGCTGTTTTGGGACAGGCTGTTGAAAAAGGTGGTTCTACCATTCGGACCTATACCAATGCCTTTGGGGAAGATGGAACCATGCAGGATTTTCATCAAGTCTATGACAAGGCTGGTCAAGAATGTTCACGTTGTGGTACTATCATTGAGAAAATCCAACTAGGCGGACGAGGAACTCACTTTTGTCCTCAGTGCCAAAGGAGGGGCTGATGGGAAAAATCATCGGAATCACTGGGGGAATTGCCTCTGGTAAGTCAACCGTGACAAATTTTCTAAGAAAGCAAGGCTTTCAAGTGGTGGATGCTGATGCAGTCGTCCACCAACTACAGGAACCTAGTGGTCGTCTGTTTGAAGCTCTAGTCCAGCACTTTGGTCAAGAAATTGTATTAGAAAATGGAGAACTCAATCGCCCTCTCCTAGCTAGTCTTATCTTTTCAAATCCTGAAGAACGAGAATGGTCTAAGCAAATCCAAGGAGAGATTATCCGTGAGGAACTAGCTACGTTGAGAGACCAGTTGGCTCAGACAGAAGAGATTTTCTTCATGGATATTCCCCTACTTTTTGAGCAGGCCTACAGCGCTTGGTTTGATGAGACTTGGTTGGTCTATGTGGACCGAGATGTCCAAGTAGAACGCTTAATGAAAAGGGACCAGTTGTCTAAAGATGAAGCTGAATCTCGTCTGGCAGCCCAGTGGCCTTTAGAGAAAAAGAAAGATTTGGCCAGCCATGTTCTAGACAACAATGGAAATCAGGACCAGCTTCTTACTCAGGTGTTCTCCCTGCTTGAGGGAGGTAAGCAAGATGACAGAGATTAACTGGAAGGATAATCTGCGCATTGCCTGGTTTGGTAATTTTCTGACAGGAGCCAGTATTTCTTTGGTTGTGCCTTTTATGCCCATCTTTGTGGAAAATCTAGGTGTAGGGAGTGAGCAAGTCGCTTTTTATGCAGGCTTAGCTATTTCTGTCTCTGCTATTTCCGCAGCACTCTTTTCTCCTATCTGGGGTATCCTTGCTGATAAATACGGTCGAAAACCCATGATGGTTCGAGCCGGGATGGCCATGACCATTACTATGGGAGGCTTGGCCTTTGTGCCAAATATCTATTGGTTAATCTTTCTTCGTTTACTGAATGGTGTATTTGCGGGTTTTGTTCCCAATGCAACGGCCTTGATAGCCAGTCAGGTTCCAAAGGAGAAATCAGGAACTGCCTTAGGTACTTTGTCTACAGGCGTAGTTGCAGGTACTCTAACGGGTCCCTTTATTGGTGGCTTTATCGCAGAATTATTTGGCATTCGTACTGTTTTCTTACTGGTTGGTAGTTTTCTATTCTTAGCTGCTGTTTTAACTATTTGCTTTATCAAGGAAGATTTTCAACCAGTAGCCAAGGAAAAGGCTATTCCAACAAAGGAATTGTTTACATCAGTTAAATATCCCTATCTTTTGGTCAACCTCTTTCTGACCAGTTTTGTCATCCAATTTTCAGCCCAATCAATCGGCCCTATCTTAGCTCTTTATGTACGCGACTTAGGCCAGACAGAGAATCTTCTTTTTGTCTCTGGTTTGATTGTATCCAGTATGGGCTTTTCCAGTATGATGAGTGCAGGAGTTATGGGAAAGCTAGGTGACAAGGTGGGCAACCATCGCCTCTTGGTTGTCGCCCAGTTTTATTCAGTCATCATCTATCTCCTCTGTGCCAATGCCTCTAGCCCCCTTCAACTAGGACTTTATCGTTTCCTCTTTGGACTTGGAACCGGTGCCTTGATTCCCGGGGTTAATGCCCTACTCAGCAAAATGACTCCCAAAGCCGGCATTTCGAGGGTCTTTGCCTTCAATCAGGTATTCTTTTATCTGGGAGGTGTCGTTGGTCCCATGGCAGGTTCTGCAGTAGCAGGTCAATTTGGCTACCATGCAGTCTTTTATGCGACAAGCCTTTGTGTTGCCTTTAGTTGTCTCTTTAACCTGCTTCAATTTCGAACATTATTAAAAGTAAAGGAAATCTAGTGCGAGTAAAAATTAATCTCAAATGCTCCTCTTGTGGCAGTATCAATTACCTAACCAGTAAAAATTCAAAAACCCATCCAGACAAGATCGAGGTTTTAAAGTATTGTCCCAAGGAAAGAAAAGTAACCCTACATCTTGAATCTAAGTAGATTTTATGGTAAAATAATAAGGATTTTAAGGAGTTTGATATGTATAACCTATTATTAACCATTTTATTAGTATTATCTGTTGTGATTGTGATTGCGATTTTCATGCAACCAACTAAAAACCAATCCAGCAATGTATTTGATGCCAGCTCAGGTGATTTGTTTGAACGCAGTAAAGCACGCGGTTTTGAAGCTGTAATGCAGCGTTTGACAGGGATTTTAGTCTTTTTCTGGCTAGCCATTGCCTTAGCATTGACGGTATTATCAAGTAGATAAGAAAATAATGGGCAGGACTAGGTCTTTGCCTCTTTTTATTTTTAAAAGATATGTTAGAAGGTTTTACAGTAAAAGAAAATAAAAAATCTAGAAAGAAAATATGAAAGATAGAATAAAAGAATATTTACAAGACAAGGGAAAGGTGACTGTCAATGACTTGGCTCAGGCTTTGGGAAAAGACGGGTCCAAGGATTTTCGTGAGTTGATTAAAACCTTGTCCCTAATGGAAAGAAAGCACCAGATTCGCTTTGAAGAAGATGGAAGTCTGACCTTGGAAGTCAAGAAAAAACATGAGATTACTCTCAAGGGGATTTTTCATGCTCATAAAAATGGATTTGGCTTTGTTAGTCTGGAAGGCGAGGAGGACGACCTTTTTGTAGGAAAAAACGATGTCAATTATGCTATTGATGGTGATACCGTTGAGGTCGTGATTAAGAAAGTAGCTGACCGCAATAAGGGAACAGCAGCAGAAGCCAAAATTATTGATATATTAGAACACAGCTTGACAACAGTTGTCGGCCAAATCGTTCTCGATCAGGAAAAACCTAAGTATGCTGGTTACATCCGTTCGAAAAATCAGAAAATCAGTCAACCCATCTATGTTAAGAAACCAGCTCTTAAACTCGAGGGAACCGAAGTTCTTAAGGTCTTTATCGACAAATACCCAAGCAAGAAACATGATTTCTTTGTCGCTAGTGTCCTCGATGTGGTGGGACATTCAACGGATGTCGGAATTGATGTCCTTGAGGTTTTGGAATCAATGGACATTGTCTCAGAATTTCCAGAAGCCGTTGTCAAGGAAGCAGAAAAAGTACCGGATGCTCCATCTGAAAAAGATATGGAAGGTCGTCTTGATCTACGAGATGAGATTATCTTTACCATTGATGGTGCAGATGCTAAGGATTTGGATGACGCAGTTCATATTAAACCATTGAAAAATGGAAATATCGAACTTGGAGTTCACATCGCAGACGTTTCTTACTATGTGACGGAAGGCTCTGCCCTTGATAAAGAAGCCCTTAACCGTGCGACTTCTGTCTATGTGACGGACCGTGTGGTCCCAATGCTTCCAGAACGCCTATCAAATGGAATTTGCTCACTTAACCCGCAAGTGGACCGCTTGACCCAATCTGCTATTATGGAGATTGATAAACATGGTCGTGTAGTCAACTACACTATCACACAAACGGTTATCAAGACAAGTTTCCGTATGACTTATAGTGATGTCAATGATATCTTAGCTGGAGACAAGGAAAAGAGACAAGAATATCAGAAAATTGTCCCTAGTATCGAACTCATGGCCAAGCTTCATGAAACTTTAGAAAATATGCGTGTGAAACGTGGAGCCCTCAATTTTGATACCAATGAAGCTAAGATTTTAGTGGATAAACAAGGTAAGCCTGTTGATATCGTTCTTCGTCAGCGTGGTGTTGCCGAGCGCATGATTGAGTCCTTCATGTTGATGGCCAATGAAACAGTTGCCGAACATTTCAGCAAGTTGGATTTGCCTTTTATCTATCGAATTCACGAGGAGCCTAAGGCAGAAAAAGTTCAGAAGTTTATTGATTATGCTTCAAGCTTTGGCTTGCGCATTTATGGGACTGCTAGTGAGATTAGCCAGGAGGCTCTCCAAGACATCATGAGTGCTGTTGAGGGAGAACCTTATGCAGATGTATTATCCATGATGCTTCTCCGTTCCATGCAGCAGGCTCGCTATTCGGAGCACAATCACGGCCACTATGGATTAGCAGCTGACTATTACACTCACTTTACCAGTCCGATTCGTCGTTATCCAGACCTTCTTGTTCATCGTATGATTCGTGATTACGGCCGTTCTAAGGAAATAGCAGAGCATTTTGAACAAGTGATTCCAGAGATTGCGACCCAGTCTTCCAACCGTGAGCGTCGAGCTATCGAGGCCGAGCGTGAAGTCGAAGCCATGAAAAAGGCTGAGTACATGGAAGAATACGTGGGTGAAGAGTACGATGCGGTTGTGTCCAGCATTGTCAAGTTTGGTCTCTTTGTCGAATTGCCAAACACAGTTGAAGGCTTGATTCACATCACTAATTTACCTGAATTTTATCATTTCAACGAACGTGATTTGACTCTTCGTGGAGAAAAATCAGGAACAACCTTCCGTGTAGGGCAACAGATTCGTATCCGAGTTGAAAGAGCCGACAAGATGACGGGTGAAATTGACTTCTCATATATCCCAAGTGAGTTTGATGTGATTGAAAAAGGCTTAAAACAGTCTAATCGCAGTGACAGGGGGCGTGGTTCAAGTCGTCGTTCAGATAAGAAGGAAGATAAGAGAAAATCAGGACGCTCAAATGATAAGCGCAAGCATTCACAAAAAGACAAGAAGAAAAAAGGAAAGAATCCTTTTTATAAGGAAGTAGCTAAGAAAGGAGCTAAGCATGGCAAAGGGCGAGGGAAAGGTCGTCGCACAAAATAAAAAGGCGCGCCACGACTATACAATCGTAGATACGCTAGAGGCAGGGATGGTCCTGACAGGAACTGAAATCAAGAGTGTACGAGCTGCTCGAATCAATCTCAAGGATGGCTTTGCCCAAGTAAAAAATGGGGAGGTCTGGTTGAGCAATGTTCATATTGCTCCTTACGAAGAGGGCAATATCTGGAACCAAGAACCAGAACGTCGTCGTAAACTCCTGCTCCATAAGAAACAAATCCAAAAATTAGAACAAGAGACTAAAGGAACAGGAATGACCCTGGTTCCCCTTAAGGTCTATATCAAAGATGGTTACGCTAAACTCCTTTTAGGTTTAGCTAAAGGGAAGCATGACTATGATAAACGGGAGTCTATCAAACGACGTGAGCAAAACCGCGACATCGCGCGTGTTATGAAAGCTGTTAATCAGCGATAAAAAGAGGAAATGAAGATGGAAAAACTAGTTGCCTATAAACGTATGCCTTTGTGGACTAAAGAAACCATGCCAGAGGCTGTTCAGCAGAAACACAATACCAAGGTTGGGACTTGGGGGAAAATTACTGTTTTGAAGGGAACTCTCAAGTTTATTGAATTGACAGAATATGGTGAGGTTTTAGCTGAGCACCTCTTTGAAGCAGGGGCTGAGAATCCCATGGCACAACCACAAGCCTGGCACCGAGTGGAGGCTGTAACAGACGATGTGGAATGGTATTTGGAATTTTATTGTAAACCTGAGGATTATTTCCCTAAAAAATACAATACCAATCGGGTTCATTCAGAGGTCTTAGAGGCTATGCAGACAGTAAAACCAGGGAAAGCCTTAGATTTGGGCTGTGGTCAAGGCCGTAATGCACTCTTTCTAGCCCAGCAAGGTTTTGATGTGACAGCTGTAGATCAAAATGAATTATCTCTTGAAATCTTGCAAAGCATTGTGGAGCAAGAAGATTTGGACATGCCTGTTGGTCTCTACGATATCAATTCAGCCAGCATTGGGCAAGAATATGATTTTATCGTATCAACTGTTGTTCTCATGTTTCTACAAGCGGACCGCATTCCAGCTATTATTCAAAATATGCAGGAGAAAACCAGTGTTGGTGGTTACAATCTTATCGTTTGTGCTATGGACACGGAGGATTATCCTTGCTCTGTGAACTTCCCATTCACCTTTAAAGAAGGAGAATTGGCAAACTATTACAAGGACTGGGAATTGGTTAAGTACAATGAAAATCCTGGCCATCTTCACCGTCGCGATGAGAATGGCAATCGTATTCAACTACGCTTTGCGACCATGCTAGCTAAGAAAATCAAATAAACATGAATGAAGATTAGGAAATTTCCTGGTCTTTTTTCTTTTTTACGAATAGTATAGAAAAGGAGGGAAATCATGTTTGTTGCGAGAGATTCTAGGGGAGAATTGGTAAATGTGTTAGAGGATAAACTTGAGAAGCAAGCATACACCTGCCCAGCTTGTGGATGTCAGCTCCGTTTGCGTCAAGGACCAAGTGTCCGGACTCATTTTGCCCACAAAACCTTAAAAGACTGTGATTTTTCCTCTGAAAATGAAAGTCCAGAACACCTAGAAAATAAAAAATCACTTTATCACTGGTTGAAAAAAGATGCAGAGGTGCAATTAGAATACCCTCTTCCAGAGCTTAAACAGATTGCGGATGTATTTGTAAATGGCAATCTAGCTTTAGAGGTTCAATGTAGTCCCTTGCCTCAAAAAGTTCTTAAAGAGCGTAGTGAGGGCTATCGTGGTCAGGGTTACCAAGTACTGTGGTTGTTGGGAGAAAAACTGTGGCTCAAGGAGCGTTTGACTCGTCTGCAAGAAGGTTTTCTCTATTTCAGTCAAAACATGGGCTTTTATGTTTGGGAAGTAGACAAGGAAAAACAGGTTTTAAGACTCAAATACCTGATTCACCAGGATCTCCGACGTAAACTCCATTATCAAATCAAGGAATTTCCTTATGGACAAGATAGTCTACTGGAGATATTACGTCTTCCCTATAAGAAACAAAAAATATCTAGTTTTAGTGTTTCTCAGGATAAGGACATCTGTCGTTATATCCGGCAACAACTCTATTATCAAAATCCTATTTGGATGAAAGAACAAGCAGAAGCCTATAAAAAGGGAGAAAATCTCCTGACTTATGGACTAAAAGAATGGTATCCACAAATTCGACCTCTAGTAGGTGAGTTTTGCCAAATTGAGCAAGATTTGACTCGCTATTATCAGTATTTTCAAACCTATTACCAAGAAAATTCTCAAAATGGTTGGCAAAAGCTCTATCCACCAGCCTTTTATCAGCAATATTTCTTGAAAAATATGGTAGAATAGAAAGGATGGAGGAATCTAATGGTATTACAAAGACATGAAATAAATGAAAAAGATACATGGGATCTATCAACGATCTACCCAACTGACCAGGCTTGGGAAGAAGCCTTAAAAGATTTAACAGAACAATTGGAGACAGTAGCCCAGTATGAAGGCCATCTCCTGGATAGTGCGGATAGCCTACTCGAAATTACTGAATTTTCTCTTGAAATGGAACGCCAAATGGAAAAGCTTTACGTTTATGCTCATATGAAGAATGACCAAGACACACGTGAAGCCAAGTACCAAGAGTACTATGCCAAGGCCATGACTCTCTATAGCCAGCTAGACCAAGCCTTTTCATTCTATGAACCTGAATTTATGGAAATCAGTGAAAAGCAGTATGCTGACTTTTTAGAAGCTCAGCCAAAATTGCAGGTTTATCAACACTATTTTGACAAGTTATTGCAAGGCAAGGACCACGTTCTTTCACAACGCGAAGAAGAGCTATTGGCTGGAGCTGGAGAAATCTTTGGTTCGGCAAGTGAAACCTTCGCTATCTTGGACAATGCGGATATTGTTTTCCCTTATGTTCTTGACGATGATGGTAAGGAAGTTCAGCTATCTCATGGAACTTACACACGTTTGATGGAGTCTAAAAATCGTGAGGTGCGTCGTGGTGCTTATCAAGCTCTTTATGCGACTTATCAACAATTCCAACATACCTATGCCAAAACCTTGCAAACCAATGTTAAGGTTCAAAACTACCGTGCCAAAGTTCGCAACTACAAGAGTGCTCGTCATGCAGCCCTAGCGGCTAATTTTGTTCCAGAAAGTGTTTATGACAATTTGGTAGCAGCAGTTCGCAAGCATTTGCCACTCTTGCATCGTTACCTTGAACTTCGTTCAAAAATCTTGGGGATTTCAGACCTTAAGATGTACGATGTCTACACACCGCTTTCATCTGTTGAATATAGTTTTACCTACAAAGAAGCCTTGAAAAAGGCAGAAGATGCCTTGGCAGTCTTGGGTGAGGATTACTTGAGCCGTGTTAAACGTGCCTTCAGTGATCGTTGGATTGATGTTTACGAAAATCAAGGCAAGCGTTCAGGGGCTTACTCTGGTGGTTCTTACGATACAAATGCCTTTATGCTTCTTAACTGGCAGGACAATCTAGACAATCTCTTTACCCTTGTTCATGAAACAGGTCACAGTATGCATTCAAGCTATACTCGTGAAACGCAGCCTTATGTTTACGGAGATTATTCTATCTTCTTGGCTGAGATTGCATCAACTACCAATGAAAATATCTTGACGGAGAAATTATTGGAAGAAGTGGAAGATGATGCAACGCGCTTTGCTATTCTCAATAACTTCCTAGATGGTTTCCGTGGGACAGTTTTCCGTCAAACTCAATTTGCTGAGTTTGAACACGCTATCCACCAAGCGGACCAAAATGGAGAAGTCTTGACAAGTGATTTCCTAAATAAACTCTACGCAGACTTGAACCAAGAGTATTATGGTTTGAGTAAGGAAGACAATCCTGAAATCCAATACGAGTGGGCTCGCATTCCACACTTCTACTATAACTACTATGTATACCAATATTCAACTGGCTTTGCAGCAGCCTCAGCCTTGGCTGAAAAGATTGTCCATGGTAATCAAGAAGACCGTGACCGCTATATCGACTATCTCAAGGCAGGTAAGTCTGACTATCCACTTAATGTCATGAGAAAAGCTGGAGTTGATATGGAGAAGGAAGACTACCTCAACGATGCCTTTGCAGTCTTTGAACGTCGTTTAAATGAGTTTGAAGCACTTGTTGAAAAATTGGGAATGGCATAAGATGGTTGAATCATATAGTAAAAATGCCAACCATAACATGCGTCGCCCTGTCGTCAAGGAAGAAATTGTAGACTTGATGCGTCAGCGCCAAAAGCAGGTCACAGGATCTTTGAAAGAATTGGAAGACTTTGCCCGCAAGGAAAATATTCCCATTATTCCCCATGAAACGGTTGCTTATTTCCGTTTTCTCATGGAAACCATACAACCTAAAAACATTCTGGAAATTGGGACGGCTATCGGTTTTTCAGCCCTCTTGATGGCGGAACATGCGCCAAAGGCCAAGATTACAACCATTGACCGCAATCCAGAAATGATTGGTTTTGCCAAGGAAAATTTTGCCCAGTTTGACAGTCGCAAGCAAATCACGCTCCTAGAAGGAGATGCGGTAGATATCTTATCTACCTTGACAGAGTCCTATGATTTCGTCTTTATGGATTCAGCCAAGTCTAAATACATCGTCTTTTTGCCAGAAATCCTCAAACATTTGGAAATTGGTGGTGTGGTTGTCTTGGATGATATTTTCCAAGGTGGTGATGTTGCTAAGGATATTATGGAAGTCCGTCGTGGCCAGCGAACTATATACAGAGGACTTCAAAGACTATTTGATGCAACCTTAGACAATCCAGGGCTTACTGCAACATTAGTACCTCTGGGGGACGGTATTCTCATGCTTCGTAAAAATGTAGCAGATGTTCAATTGCCTGACAGCGAATGATTTTCAGAAAAATTTAAGAAAATATAGTAAAATAGATAGGGTAACACTTATCTCAAAGGAGTAGACATGAAGAAAAAATTATTGGCAGGTGCCATTACATTATTATCAGTAGCAACTTTAGCAGCTTGTTCGAAAGGTTCAGAAGGAGCAGATCTTATCAGCATGAAAGGAGATGTTATCACAGAACATCAATTTTATGAGCAAGTGAAAAGCAATCCTTCAGCCCAACAAGTGTTGTTGAACTTGACTATCCAAAAAGTATTTGAGAAACAATACGGTTCAGAAGTAGATGACAAAGAAGTCAACGACACTATTGCCGAAGAAGAAAAACAATATGGTGAAAACTACCAACGTGTCTTGTCACAAGCAGGAATGACTCTTGAAACACGTAAAGCTCAAATTCGTACAAGTAAATTGGTTGAGTTGGCAGTTAAGAAAGCAGCAGAAGCTGAATTGACAGATGATGCTTACAAGAAGGCCTTTGACGAATACACTCCTGATGTGACTGCTCAAATTATCCGTTTGGACAATGAAGACAAAGCTAAAGAAATTCTTGAAAAAGCTAAAGCTAGTGATGCAGACTTTGCTCAATTAGCCAAAGATAATTCAACAGATGAGAAAACTAAAGCGAATGGTGGAGAAATCACTTTTGATTCTGCTTCAACAGAAGTACCAGAACAAGTTAAAAAAGCTGCTTTTGCTTTAGATGTAAACGGTGTTTCTGATGTGATTAGCGTTACTGGAACACAAGCCTACAGCAGTCAATATTACATTGTTAAACTGATTAAGAAAACAGAAAAATCATCTAATATTGACGATTACAAAGAAAAATTAAAAACTGTTATCTTAACTCAAAAACAAAACGACGCATCATTTGTTCAAAGTATTATCGGAAAAGAATTGCAAGCAGCCAATATCAAGGTTAAAGATCAAGCCTTCCAAAATATCTTCACTCAATACATCGGTGGTGGAGATTCAAGCTCAAGCAGTTCTTCAAAAGAATAAAACAGAAAAGAGCCAAGTGCTCTTTTTCTTATGAGAAAATCTTCTATCTTAAGGGTAAGAGTTTTTTTCTTTCGGAAAAAATGGTATAATAGCAATCAAAACTAGAAAATAAACGGAATTTGGGAATAATTTCTTTTGTTCTCATTAGATTGGTGATACTATGAAGATTAGTAAGAGGCACCTGTTAAACTATTCTATTCTAGTTCCTTACTTACTTTTATCTATTTTGGGTTTGATTGTAGTCTATTCTACAACCAGTGCCATTCTTATCGAAGAAGGTAAAAGTGCCCTCCAATTGGTTCGAAGTCAGGGAATGTTTTGGATATTTAGTTTAATATTGATTGTCTTGATATATAAGCTGAAACTGAATTTTTTAAGAAAAGAACGACTTTTATTTATTGTTATGTTTGTTGAGCTGATTCTCTTAGCTCTGGCTCGCTTAATTGGTACGCCAGTCAATGGAGCCTATGGTTGGATTTCAGTAGGACCTTTGACCATTCAGCCAGCGGAGTATTTGAAGATTATCATCGTCTGGTACTTGGCCCAACGTTTTTCAAAACAACAGGATGAAATTGGTATTTACGATTTTCAAGTTTTAACTCAAAATCAATGGATTCCTCGAGCTTTTAATGATTGGCGTTTTGTCCTCTTGGTAATGATAGGAAGTTTGGCTATTTTCCCAGATTTGGGGAATGCTACAATCCTAGCGCTGGTCGCCTTGATTATGTATACAGTTAGTGGGATTGCTCATCGTTGGTTTATAGTCTTTATCGGTGTATTGTTTGGAGTTTCAGCCCTATCTCTATCAGCTATTTCTGTAATTGGGGTTGATAAGTTTTCAAAAGTTCCAGTATTTGGTTACGTGGCCAAGCGTTTCAGTGCCTACTTTAATCCCTTTGCTGATTTGGCAGGAGCTGGTCACCAACTTGCAAATTCCTACTTTGCTATGGTAAATGGTGGATGGTTTGGTTTAGGCTTAGGAAATTCAATAGAAAAACGTGGTTATTTACCAGAGGCCCATACAGACTTTGTATTTTCAATTGTCATTGAAGAGTTTGGATTTGTGGGAGCCAGTTTGATTTTGGCACTTGTCTTTTTCCTGATTTTGCGAATTATCCTAGTAGGAATTCGTGCTAAGAATCCCTTTAATTCTATGATGGCGATTGGGGTTGGGGGGATGATGTTGGTACAGGTCTTTGTCAATATCGGTGGAATTTCTGGTATTATTCCCTCGACAGGAGTAACCTTCCCCTTCTTATCGCAAGGAGGGAACAGTCTCCTAGTCTTGTCTGTAGCCATCGCCTTTGTCTTAAATATTGATGCAAGTGAAAAACGTGCCCAATTATATGAGGAGTTAGAAGCTCACTCATCAAACTATATGTAGAGCTGAGAGTGGAAAGGATTACCTATGTCTCTTCAAAAATTAGAAAACTATAGTAATAAAGCTGTTATACAAGAAGAAGTATTGATTTTAACAGAATTGTTAGAAGATATTACTAAAAACATGCTTGCCCCAGAGACTTTTGAAAAAATCATACAGTTGAAGGAATTGTCAACTCAAGAAGATTATCAAGGTTTGAATCAATTAGTTACCAGTTTGACAAATGATGAAATGGCTTATATTTCACGCTATTTCTCTATCTTGCCTCTTTTGATTAATATTTCAGAAGACGTGGATTTGGCCTATGAAATCAACCATCAAAATAATATCGATCAAGATTATCTTGGTAAATTATCAGCAACGATCAAAATGGTTGCAGAAAAAGAAAATGCGGTTGAAATTCTAGAACACTTGAATGTTGTCCCTGTTTTGACAGCCCATCCAACACAAGTGCAACGTAAGAGTATGTTGGATTTGACTAACCATATCCATACCCTCTTGCGTAAGTACCGTGATGTGAAATTAGGTTTGATTAATAAGGAAAAATGGCATAATGATCTCCGTCGTTACATTGAGATTATCATGCAGACAGATATGATTCGTGAAAAGAAATTGAAAGTAACCAATGAAATCACGAATGTCATGGAATACTACAATAGTTCATTTCTGAAGGCAGTTCCTCATTTGACTGCTGAGTACAAGCGTCTGGCTAAAAAACATGGACTGGAGTTGAAACATCCTAAACCAATTACCATGGGAATGTGGATTGGTGGAGACCGTGATGGTAATCCTTTTGTTACAGCAGATACCTTGAAACAATCTGCTATGACTCAGTGTGAAGTCATCATGAACTACTATGATGAAAAAATTTACCAACTTTATCGTGAATTCTCCCTCTCAACTAGTATTGTCAATGTCAGCAAGCAAGTCAGAGAAATGGCTCGTCAATCCAAGGATAACTCGATTTATCGTGAAAAAGAACTTTACCGCCGTGCCTTATTTGATATTCAATCAAAAATCCAAGCAACAAAAACCTATCTGATTGAGGATAAGGAAGTTGGGGCTCGCTATGAAACGGCCAATGATTTTTATAAGGACTTAATTACCATCTGTGATTCCCTCTTGGAAAACAAGGGTGAAGCACTGATTTCTGGTGATTTTGTTGAATTGATTCAAGCAGTTGAAATTTTTGGTTTCTATTTGGCATCTATTGACATGCGTCAAGATTCTAGTGTTCATGAAGCTTGTGTAGCCGAACTCTTGAAATCAGCAGGTATTCATTCTCATTATAGTGAATTAAGTGAAGAAGAAAAATGCCAGCTTCTCTTGAAAGAATTGGAAGAAGATCCACGCATTCTTTCTGCCACTCATGTTGAAAAATCAGAGTTACTTGAAAAAGAATTAGCAATCTTTAAGGCTGCTCGTAAGTTGAAAGATAAGTTGGGAGATGATGTCATTCGTCAGACCATCATTTCACATGCAACCAGCGTATCAGACATGCTGGAATTGGCTATCTTGCTAAAAGAAGTAGGGTTAGTTGATAAAGAAAGAGCCCGTGTCCAAATCGTTCCTCTCTTTGAAACAATCGAGGACTTGGACCACTCAGAAGAAACTATGAGAGAATACCTTTCTCTTCCTCTTGCTAAGAAATGGATTGCTTCGCGTAATAACTACCAAGAAATCATGCTTGGTTACTCTGATAGTAATAAAGATGGTGGCTACCTATCATCATGTTGGACTCTCTACAAGGCCCAACAACAACTGACTGCCATTGGAGATGAATTTGGTGTTAAGGTTACCTTCTTCCACGGCCGTGGTGGGACTGTTGGTCGTGGTGGTGGACCAACCTATGAAGCTATTACCTCCCAACCGCTCAAGTCTATCAAGGATCGTATCCGCTTGACGGAGCAGGGTGAAGTAATTGGCAATAAATATGGTAACAAAGATGCTGCCTATTATAACCTTGAAATGTTAGTATCTGCAGCCATTAACCGTATGATTACGCAGAAGAAGAGCGATACCAATACATCCAATCGTTATGAAGCTATTATGGACCAAGTAGTGGACCGTAGTTACGATATCTACCGTGATTTGGTCTTTGGTAATGATCATTTCTATGATTATTTCTTCGAGTCAAGTCCAATCAAGGCTATTTCAAGCTTTAACATTGGTTCTCGTCCAGCCGCTCGTAAGACTATTACTGAAATCGGTGGTTTGAGAGCCATCCCTTGGGTCTTCTCATGGTCGCAAAGTCGCGTCATGTTCCCTGGCTGGTATGGGGTTGGTTCAAGCTTCAAGGAATTTATCGATAAAAATCCAGAGAATATCGCTATCCTACGAGATATGTATCAAAATTGGCCTTTCTTCCAATCGCTTCTTTCAAATGTCGACATGGTCTTGTCAAAATCAAATATGAACATTGCTTTTGAATATGCCAAACTGTGTGAGGATGAAGAAGTAAAAGCAATCTATGAGACTATTCTAAATGAATGGCAAGTTACCAAGGAAGTCATCTTGGCTATTGAAGGTTATGATGAACTTTTGGCTGAGAATCCATATCTAAAAGCAAGTTTGGATTACCGTATGCCTTACTTTAATATTCTTAACTATATCCAGTTGGAGTTGATTAAACGTCAACGTCGTGGAGAATTATCAAGCGATCAAGAAAAATTAATCCATACAACCATCAACGGAATTGCGACAGGATTGCGTAATTCAGGCTGATACCTTTCAAACTTCCTCTTTTCAATAGGGGAAGTTTTTGAATAGTTCAAAAAAATGCTAAAAGAGTCTTGACAAGTAGTTGAAAAATGATATAATTTAACCATTCAGAAAAGTAATCATATAAACTTTTTAGAGAGTCTGTGGTAGCTGAAAACAGATAAGTGATGATGATGAAAATTGGGCTGAATGTTATTTAGAATTTGAAATCATAAAAATTCGGTGAGCACACCTTACAGTGCATCTCGTTATTGCGAGACAGAGCGATAGGGAAATTCCCTATAATTGAGGTGGTACCGCGCATCGACGTCCTCACACAAGTTTTTTGTGTGAGGACTTTTTTGATGGAGGTTAGTATGGAAAGAAAACGATGGCGTCGCTTGTTTAGATAAGTGAAGTATTTTAAAGGAATAAAAAGGAGAAATAGAATGAAAAATAAACGTTTAATTGGAATTATCGTTGCGTTAGCAGTCTTAGTAGCAGGAAGCTTGATTTACTCTTCAATGAATAAACCAGAAGCTAAAAATGAAAAGAAAGTTGCCAAAGTTGGTGTCCTTCAGTTTGTGAGCCATCCCTCTCTTGATTTGATTTATAAAGGGATACAAGATGGACTTTCAGAAGAAGGTTATAAAGATGATCAGTTGAAGATTGACTTTATGAACTCAGAAGGCGACCAAAGTAAGGTTGCAACAATGAGTAAACAATTGGTTGCAAATGGGAATGACCTTGTGGTTGGTATTGCAACACCAGCTGCTCAAGGTTTGGCTAGTGCCACAAAAGATCTACCGGTTATCATGGCTGCTATTACAGACCCAATCGGAGCTAACTTGGTCAAAGATTTGAAAAAACCAGGTGGCAACATTACAGGGGTATCTGACCACAACCCAGCTCAACAACAAGTTGAACTCATTAAGGCTCTCACACCAAGTGTGAAGACAATCGGAGCTCTTTACTCAAGTAGCGAAGATAATTCAAAAACACAGGTAGAAGAATTTAAGGCTTATGCTGAAAAAGCAGGTTTGACAGTCGAAACATTTGCGGTTCCTTCAACAAATGAAATTGCTTCAACAGTTAACGTTATGACTAGCAAGGTTGATGCTATCTGGGTTCCAATCGATAACACAATCGCATCTGCATTTTCAACTGTTGTATCAAGTAACCAATCAGCTAAAAAACCAATCTACCCAAGTGCTACTGCCATGGTAGAAGCTGGTGGTTTGGCATCAGTTGTAGTTGACCAACATGACCTTGGTGTGGCAACAGGTAAAATGATTGCGCAAGTCTTGAAAGGTGCAAAACCAGCTGATACTCCAGTCAATGTCTTTTCAACTGGTAAATCAGTAATCAACAAAAAATTGGCACAAGAACTAGGTATTACGATTCCTGAATCTGTTCTAAAAGAAGCAGGACAAGTGATCGAATAATCTGTAATGGAGGAGTTGGGGACATCTCCTCCCATTTTTTACAATAGAAATCGTATAGAAAAGGTTAAGAAACAGATGATATTATCTATTATTTCTCAAGGATTTGTCTGGGCTATTCTAGGTCTGGGAATCTTTATGACATTTAGGATTTTAAACTTTCCAGATATGACGACAGAGGGTTCCTTCCCTCTTGGGGGAGCTGTTGCTGTCACTTTGATAACCAAAGGTGTAAATCCCTTTTTAGCGACACTTGTTGCTGTAGGAGCAGGTTGTTTGGCAGGAATGGCAGCAGGTCTTCTTTATACAAAAGGGAAGATTCCAACCTTGCTCTCAGGAATTTTGGTGATGACTTCCTGTCACTCTATCATGCTCTTGATTATGGGACGTGCGAATTTAGGCTTGCTTGGGACTAAGCAAATTCAGGATGTTTTACCTTTTGATTCGGATTTGAACCAACTCTTGACAGGTCTTATCTTTGTCAGTCTTGTCATTGTTCTCATGCTCTTTTTCTTGGACACCAAACTTGGACAAGCCTATATTGCTACAGGTGACAATCCTGATATGGCTAGAAGTTTCGGGATTCATACTGGACGCATGGAGCTCATGGGCTTGGTATTATCAAATGGTGTGATTGCCCTTGCAGGTGCCCTCATTGCCCAGCAAGAAGGGTATGCCGATGTATCTCGAGGAATCGGGGTTATCGTTGTGGGGCTTGCAAGCTTGATTATTGGAGAAGTTATTTTCAAAAGTTTGAGCTTGGCAGAACGTTTGATTACCATTGTTGTCGGTTCTATTGCCTATCAATTTTTAGTATGGGCAGTTATCGCGCTTGGATTTAACACAAGTTACCTTCGTCTATACAGTGCCGTGATTTTAGCAGTCTGCCTCATGATTCCGACATTTAAGCAAACCATCTTGAAAGGAGCCAAGTTAAGCAAATGACAGCAATTGTAGAATTAAAAAATGCAACCAAAGTCGTTAAAAATGGCTTTGATGAAGAAAAGATTATTTTAAATGATGTTTCCTTAGAAATTTTTGAACAGGATTTTATCACGATTTTGGGTGGAAATGGTGCTGGTAAATCGACCCTCTTTAACACCATTGCAGGAACCTTGTCATTAACCAGTGGAACCATTCGTATTTTGGGCGAAGATGTAACCAAGTTTTCACCAGAGAAGCGAGCTAAGTATCTGTCTCGTGTTTTCCAAGATCCCAAGATGGGGACAGCTCCTCGTATGACAGTGGCTGAAAATCTTTTGATTGCCAAGTTTCGTGGTGAAAAGCGTGGATTGTTACCAAGACGTCTGGCTAGCTATAAGGATGAATTTCAGGCAACTATTGAAAAAGTAGGAAACGGTCTTGAGAAACATTTGAATACACCGATTGAGTTCTTATCAGGTGGACAAAGACAGGCCTTGAGTCTCTTGATGGCAACCTTGAAGCGTCCTGAATTACTCTTGCTAGACGAGCATACTGCGGCCTTGGATCCAAAGACCAGTGTGGCACTCATGGAATTGACAGACGAATTTGTCAAGAAAGATCAATTGACAGCGCTTATGATTACTCATCATATGGAAGATGCTCTCAAATATGGCAATCGTTTGATTGTCATGAAAGAAGGACGAATTATCCAAGATTTGAACCAAGAAGAAAAAGCAAAAATGAAAATCTCTGATTATTATCAACTCTTTGAATAAAGTAGGGAAAACGAGTGAAATGGTTTACTTTTTTTCTGAAATAAAGTATACTATATAAAGTAAACTATGATAACATGGAGGTATTGTGTATGGTTGACAAACAAGTCATTGAAGAAATCAAAAACAATGCCAACATTGTGGAAGTCATAGGAGATGTGATTTCTTTACAAAAGGCAGGACGGAACTATCTAGGGCTCTGTCCTTTTCATGGTGAAAAAACACCTTCTTTCAACGTTGTAGAGGACAAGCAGTTTTACCACTGTTTTGGTTGTGGGCGCTCAGGTGATGTCTTTAAATTCATCGAGGAGTATCAAGGAGTTCCCTTTATGGAGGCTGTCCAAATCTTAGGTCAGCGTGTCGGGATAGAGGTGGAAAAACCGCTTTATAGTGAACAGAAGCCAGCTTCAGCCCACCAAGCTCTTTATGATATGCACGAAGATGCAGCCAAATTTTACCATGCTATTCTCATGACAACGACCATGGGGGAGGAGGCCAGAAACTACCTTTATCAGCGTGGTTTGACAGATGAAGTGCTCAAACATTTTCGGATTGGTTTAGCACCTCCAGAACGAAACTATCTCTATCAACGTTTGTCTGGTCAGTATCGTGATGAGGATTTCCTAGATTCAGGATTGTTTTATCTCTCGGATGCTAATCAATTTGTAGATACATTTCACAATCGGATCATGTTTCCCCTGACAAATGACCAGGGAAAGGTTATTGCCTTCTCAGGTCGTATCTGGCAGAAAACGGATTCACAAACTTCTAAGTATAAAAATAGCCGATCGACTGTAATTTTTAACAAAAGTTACGAATTATATCATATGGATAGGGCAAAAAAATCTTCTGGAAAAGCCAGTGAGATTTATCTGATGGAAGGATTCATGGATGTCATTGCAGCCTATCGGGCTGGAATCGAAAATGCTGTGGCGTCCATGGGAACGGCCTTGAGTCGTGAGCATGTTGAGCATCTGAAAAGGCTAACTAAGAAGTTAGTACTTGTTTACGATGGCGATAAGGCTGGGCAAGCTGCGACATTGAAAGCGCTGGACGAAATTGGTGACATGCCTGTGCAGATTATCAGCATGCCTGATAACTTGGATCCAGATGAATATCTACAAAAAAATGGACCAGAAGACTTGGCCTATCTATTAACAAAAACTCGTATTAGTCCGATTGAGTTCTACATTCACCAGTACAAACCTGAAAATAGTGAAAATCTGCAGGCTCAGATTGAGTTTATTGAAAAAATAGCTCCCTTGATTGTTCAAGAAAAGTCTATCACTGCTCAAAACAGTTATATTCATATTTTAGCTGACAGTCTGGCATCCTTTGATTATGCCCAGATTGAGCAGATTGTTAATGAAAGCCGTCAGGCACAAAGGCAGAATCGCATGGAAGGAATTTCCAGACCGACGCAAATCACTATGCCTGTCACCAAGCAGTTATCAGCTATTATGAGGGCAGAAGCTCATCTACTTTATCGAATGGTGGAATCTCCTCTTGTTTTGAACGATTACCGTTTGCGAGAAGATTTTGCATTTGACACACCTGAATTTCAGGTCTTATATGACTTGCTTGGTCAGTATGGCAATCTTCCTCCAGAAGTTCTAGCAGAACAGACAGAGGAAGTTGAAAGAGCTTGGTACCAAGTCTTAGCTCAGGATTTGCCTGCTGAGATGTCACCTCAGGAACTTAGTGAAGTAGAAATGACTCGAAACAAGGCACTCTTGAATCAGGACAATATGAGAATCAAAAAGAAGGTGCAGGAAGCGAGCCATGTAGGAGATACCGACACAGCCCTAGAAGAATTGGAACGTTTAATTTCCCAAAAGAGAAGAATGGAGTAATAATGGCAACAAAACAAAAAGAAGTAACAACATTTGATGTACAAGTAGCAGAATTTATCCGTAATCATAAACAAAAAGGGACAGCAACGGATGATGAAATTAATGCAAGTCTGGTGATTCCTTTTACCTTGGATGCTGATGGGATTGAAGATCTCTTGCAACGAATTCAGGATGCAGGGATTTCTATCACAGATAACGAAGGAAATCCGAGTGCGCGTGTTCTTAGCACTGAAGAAGAGCCAGAACTCAGTGATGAGGATTTGATTGGTTCAACTTCGGCTAAGGTTAATGACCCTGTCCGTATGTACTTGAAAGAAATTGGGGTCGTTCCTCTCTTGACCAATGAAGAGGAAAAAGAATTAGCACTAGCAGTGGAAGCTGGCGATATCGAAGCCAAACAACGTCTTGCGGAAGCCAACCTTCGTTTGGTTGTTTCTATTGCCAAACGCTATGTCGGGCGTGGTATGCAGTTCCTTGATTTGATTCAAGAAGGAAATATGGGCTTGATGAAGGCTGTTGACAAGTTTGACTATTCTAAAGGGTTCAAGTTTTCAACTTACGCAACTTGGTGGATTCGTCAGGCTATCACTCGTGCTATTGCGGATCAAGCTCGTACTATCCGTATCCCAGTTCACATGGTTGAAACCATCAATAAATTGGTTCGTGAACAGCGTAACCTTCTTCAAGAATTGGGACAAGATCCGACACCAGAACAAATCGCTGAACGTATGGATATGACACCTGATAAGGTTCGTGAAATCTTGAAGATTGCCCAAGAACCAGTATCTCTTGAAACTCCTATTGGTGAAGAGGATGATAGCCACCTTGGAGACTTTATCGAAGATGAAGTGATTGAAAATCCAGTGGACTATACAACTCGTATCGTCTTGCGTGAGCAGTTGGATGAGGTCTTGGATACTCTTACAGACCGTGAAGAAAATGTTTTGCGTCTACGTTTTGGGCTAGATGATGGGAAAATGCGTACCCTTGAAGATGTGGGTAAAGTCTTTAACGTAACCCGTGAGCGAATCCGTCAAATCGAGGCTAAGGCTTTGAGAAAACTACGCCAACCAAGTCGCAGCAAACCGCTTCGTGATTTTATTGAAGACTAAGAGTGAGGATGAATATGGCTTATACAGAAGAGCAAATTGAAAACATCAAAACACGAATTTTATCAGCCTTGGAAGAAGTTATTGACCCTGAGTTGGGAATCGATATTGTCAATCTTGGTTTGATCTATGAAATTCGTTTTGACGGTGACACAGGACAAACAGAGATTGATATGACGTTGACAACCATGGGGTGTCCCCTGGCAGATCTTTTGACAGACCAGATTTATGATGCCATGACAGAGGTGCCAGAAGTAACGGATACTGAGGTTAAATTAGTCTGGTATCCAGCCTGGACAGTTGAAAAAATGAGTCGCTATGCACGCATTGCCCTAGGCATTAAGTAAACAAATAAAAGCATGTGAGAGACCATTGGAAAAGCGAGGAAATTTCCCTTCTTTTCCTCTAGTCTCTCCTTTCTTTTGCTGATTTTATTCAAAGAAAATGATATAATAGTAGTTATGGAAAAAAAGAAATTACGCATCAATATGTTGAGTTCAAGTGAGAAAGTAGCAGGACAAGGAGTTTCAGGTGCTTACCGTGAATTAGTTCGTCTTCTTCACCGTGATGCCAAGGACCAATTGATTGTTACAGAAAATCTTCCAATCGAAGCCGATGTGACTCACTTTCATACAATTGATTTCCCCTATTATTTATCAACATTTCAAAAGAAACGCTCAGGAAGGAAAATTGGCTATGTGCACTTCTTGCCTGATACACTTGAGGGGAGTTTGAAAATTCCATTTTTCTTAAAGGGAATTGTGAAACGCTATGTATTTTCTTTTTACAACCGAATGGAGCACTTGGTGGTGGTCAATCCTATGTTTATCGAGGATTTGGTGGCAGCTGGTATTCCACGTGAAAAAGTGACTTATATTCCTAACTTTGTAAACAAGGAAAAATGGCATCCTCTTCCACAGGAAGAGGTAGCGAAACTGCGTACAGAGCTAGGTCTTAGTTACAATCAGTTTATCGTAGTAGGTGCTGGTCAAGTTCAGAAGCGCAAAGGGATTGACGATTTTATCCGTCTGGCTGAGGAATTGCCACAAATTACCTTTATCTGGGCAGGTGGTTTCTCTTTTGGTGGCATGACAGATGGTTATGAGCGCTACAAGAAAATTATGGAGAATCCCCCTAAAAATTTGATTTTTCCAGGAATTGTCTCACCAGAGCGGATGCGCGAGTTGTATGCCCTAGCGGATCTTTTCTTGCTTCCTAGTTATAATGAGCTCTTTCCGATGACGATTTTAGAGGCTGCCAGTTGTGAAGCTCCTATTATGTTGCGTGATTTAGATCTTTATAAGGTAATTTTGGAGGGAAATTATCGGGCGACAGCAGATAGAGAAGAGATGAAAGAAGCTATTCTGGAATATCAAGCGAATCCTGCTGCTTTAAAAGATTTGAAAGAAAAAGCTAAGAATATTTCTAGAGAGTATTCAGAAGAGCATCTGTTGCAAATCTGGTTGGACTTTTATGAGAAACAAGCGGCTTTAGGGAGAAAATAAAAAGTGAGGTAATCTATGCGAATTGGTTTATTTACAGATACTTATTTTCCTCAGGTTTCTGGTGTTGCGACCAGTATTCGAACCTTGAAAACAGAACTTGAAAAACAAGGACATGATGTTTTCATATTTACAACGACAGATAAGGATGTCAATCGCTATGAAGATTGGCAAATTATTCGTATTCCAAGTGTTCCTTTCTTTGCTTTTAAGGATCGTCGCTTTGCCTATCGAGGATTCAGCAAGGCGCTTGAAATTGCTAAACAATATCAACTGGATATTATCCATACTCAGACAGAATTTTCTCTAGGCTTGTTGGGGATTTGGATTGCGCGTGAATTGAAGATTCCAGTCATCCATACCTATCACACCCAATACGAAGACTACGTGCATTATATTGCTAAGGGAATGTTGATTCGTCCTAGTATGGTCAAGTATTTGGTTAGAGGTTTTTTACATGATGTAGATGGAGTCATTTGTCCTAGTGAGATTGTCCGTGACTTGCTATCTGACTATAAGGTCAAGGTCGAAAAACGTGTCATTCCTACTGGGATTGAATTAGCCAAGTTTGAACGTCCAGAAATCAAGCAAGAAAATCTGAAAGAACTACGTAGTAAACTAGGGATTCAAGCTGATGAACAGATGTTACTTAGTCTTTCGAGAATTTCCTATGAAAAAAATATTCAAGCAGTATTAGTAGCTTTTGCAGATGTTCTGAAAGAAGAAGACAAGGTTAAACTGGTAGTTGCTGGGGATGGCCCTTATCTGGATAACCTCAAAGAGCAAGCCCAGAAACTAGAGATTCAAGACTCCGTCATCTTTACAGGCATGATTGCTCCTAGTGAGACAGCTCTTTACTATAAGGCGGCGGATTTCTTTATCTCGGCATCGACAAGTGAAACGCAAGGTTTGACATACTTGGAAAGCTTAGCCAGTGGAACACCTGTCATTGCTCACGGAAATCCTTATCTGGACAATCTTATCAGTGATAAAATGTTTGGAACCTTGTATTACGGTGAACATGATTTGGCTGGAGCTATTCTGGAGGCCCTGATTGCAACGCCAGATATGGATGAGTATACCTTATCAGAGAAATTGTACGAGATTTCAGCTGAGAACTTTGGAAAACGAGTGCATGAGTTTTATTTGGATGCCATTATTTCAAATAACTTCCAGAAAGATTTAGCAAAAGATGATACGGTCAGCCAGCGTATCTTTAAGACAGTTTTGTATTTACCGCAACAGGTGGTTGCTGTGCCTGTAAAAGGCTCTAGACGAATGCTGAGGGCTTCAAAAACACAGTTAATCAGCATCAGAGATTATTGGAAAGACAGTGAAGAATAGAAAGAGGAATAGCTATGAAAAAACAATTGATGAGAAGTGGTAGTGATCAAAAAATTGCTGGAGTATGTGCTGGGGTCGCAAATTATTTTGATATTGATCCGACTATTGTTCGTGTAATATGGGGTGTTCTTGCATTTTGTTATGGGGCAGGAATTGTAGCTTATATCATTTTATGGATTATTGCACCTGTAGCAACTGACTATTGAAAACTAGCTCAATTCATGCTAAGATAATAGAAAATAGAATGTAACGAAGGAGATAAAAATGGCATTTGGAGATAATGGAAATCGTAAAAAAACTATGTTTGAGAAAATAACCTTGTTTATCGTGATTATCATGCTAGTAGCAAGTTTATTGGGAATTTTTGCAACTGCAATTGGTGCCCTCAGTAATCTATAAAATAGATACAAGAAAATTTAGTGACTGGGATTTCCCAGCCCTTTTTTAAAGTGAGAAGAAAAAATGAGTATGTTTTTAGATACAGCCAAGATTAAGGTCAAGGCTGGTAATGGTGGCGATGGTATGGTTGCCTTTCGCCGTGAAAAATATGTCCCTAATGGGGGTCCTTGGGGTGGTGACGGTGGTCGTGGAGGAAATGTGGTCTTCGTTGTAGACGAAGGTTTGCGTACCTTGATGGATTTCCGCTACAATCGTCATTTCAAGGCTGATTCTGGTGAAAAAGGGATGACCAAAGGGATGCATGGTCGTGGTGCTGAGGACCTTAGAGTTCGAGTGCCACAAGGTACGACTGTTCGTGATGCAGAGACTGGCAAGGTTTTGACAGATTTGATAGAACACGGGCAAGAATTTATCGTTGCTCACGGAGGTCGCGGTGGACGTGGAAATATCCGCTTTGCGACACCAAAAAATCCTGCACCTGAAATCTCTGAAAATGGAGAACCAGGTCAGGAACGTGAGTTACAATTGGAACTAAAAATCTTGGCAGATGTTGGTTTAGTAGGTTTCCCATCTGTAGGGAAATCAACTCTTTTAAGTGTTATTACATCTGCTAAACCAAAAATCGGTGCCTACCACTTTACGACCATTGTACCAAATCTAGGTATGGTTCGCACCCAATCAGGTGAATCCTTTGCAGTAGCCGATCTGCCAGGTTTGATTGAAGGGGCTAGTCAAGGTGTCGGTCTGGGAACCCAGTTCCTCCGTCATATCGAACGTACACGTGTCATCCTCCATATCATTGATATGTCAGCTAGCGAAGGCCGTGATCCATATGAGGATTATCTTGCCATCAATAAAGAGCTGGAGTCATACAATCTTCGTCTCATGGAGCGTCCACAGATTATTGTAGCCAATAAGATGGATATGCCTGAGAGTCAGGAAAATCTTGAAGAATTCAAGAAAAAATTAGCTGAAAACTATGATGAATTTGAAGAGTTACCAGCTATCTTCCCAATATCTGGTTTGACCAAGCAAGGTCTGGCTACACTTTTGGATGCTACAGCTGAATTGTTAGACAAGACACCAGAATTCTTGCTCTACGACGAGTCAGATATGGAAGAAGAAGCTTACTATGGATTTGATGAGGAAGAAAAAGCCTTTGAAATTAGTCGTGATGACGATGCGACATGGGTACTTTCTGGTGAAAAACTCATGAAACTCTTTAATATGACCAACTTTGATCGTGACGAATCAGTCATGAAATTTGCCCGTCAATTACGTGGTATGGGGGTTGATGAAGCCCTTCGTGCGCGTGGTGCTAAAGATGGTGACTTGGTCCGAATTGGTAAATTTGAGTTTGAATTTGTAGACTAGGAGATTGATATGGGAGATAAACCGATATCTTTCCGAGATGCGGATGGCAATTTTGTTTCTGCCGCAGACGTTTGGAATGAAAAGAAATTGGAAGAACTGTTTAATCGTCTCAATCCAAATCGTGCCCTGAGATTAGCACGAACTAAAAAAGAGAATCCATCTCAGTAAAGAATATTACAAAATTCCGTGCCACATGAGACACGGAATTTTGTTATTCTTCAAAGAAAAATGGTGGAGCGAATTTTTTCAGTTCTTCAAAGCATTTTTGAGCAGCTTCTGCATCTTCGCAGATGACGAGACAGACATCATCTCCACAGAGAGTAGCGATAGCGTCAGGGAAGCTCAAAGCATCAATGATAGAACCAAAGGATTGAGCAAGTCCAGGAAGGGTTTTTAGCAGGACTTGGTGTTGAACTGGGCGCATCAAGACAAGAGCATCTTCCATATAAATTTCGAGACGTTTCTCCCATTTTGAGATAGAACCTGTATTGAGCACGTAGTAAGAGTTATCTTCTTCACGTACTTTTGAGAGGTTCATACTTTTAATATCTCTCGAAAGTGTAGCTTGTGTAACTTGAATATCATTATCAGCAAGAAGAGCTTGTAGCTCAGCTTGAGTATGAATCTTGTTTTTAGTTACAAGAGCTCGTATGAGTTGGTGTCGGTGTTCAGATTTATTCATAAAATATTACTCCTTGTACAAGGTACAGAAAGCGTGGACTGAACGAGAACGTCAGTCGAGTGGTAAGCGATATTGTCACGTATGATGATTTCAAAGTCAGTAGTATAGAGAACTATACGGAGGAAATCTCCTTCTTTTAACTTGTCACTAGTTGGGTGTAGATGAATTGGGTATCTATCCGTTTATCTACATTGGTGTCCTCTACTAACAGTAAATCATTCAATTAGGGTAGCCTTTTGTCACGACTTGTTGTGAATTTACGATTAATGTCAATTCACAGAGATTGTCCAACATGTGGAGTGGTAGCGAGTGTTATTAATGAGTACATATGTTGGTTAGGGTCTTAGTATCTTTTGTCTAAGCTCCCGTGTAGACCTATCATAAGCCCATATTGGGATTGAAGTTGACCCAAAGTTTATGTTTGTTTCAACTGTTCAAGTGGAAATAGTTCCGTATTGAAATTCTAATATATTATACCTTTTGATAAGGTAGGATAAGTGTAGACTGTTCAAGATCAACAGTCAGCTGGTAAGCGGTATTGTCACGGATTGTGATTTCAAAGTCAGTAGTATAGAGGACTAAACGAAGAGTATCTCCTTCTTTTAACTTGTAAATAGTTGGTTGCAGTTCAAATTGCACATCCATCCATTCATCTGCAGTAATATCCTCTACTAACAGTAAATCATTTCTATTTTGTAAATTGAGGTAGCCTTTTGTCACGACGCGTTGTGCATTTTCACGAAAAGGCAATTCGTTAAGATTTTCCAACATGTAGTAGCGACCGTTGTCAATGGTTCTAGCACTTAATACAGCTGGATAAGGTTGTAGGTATTTCTTCTGTCCAAATTCTAGCAGTTGGGCAGATAAGAGCCCCTTATTTGTACTGGATTTGATACGAAGATTGAGTTGGGCACGACCGTTCAGGTGGAGATCCTTGGTCACAGGAAGGTCAATAGTAATCTGATTGACTTTCCCTTGATAGAGTTCCGTATTGAAGGTCTGGTATGTCTTACCATAACGCTCAAAATCCTTATCTAAATACTGGTTTTGAATAACTTGCTCTTCTTGACCAAGTGAGAATGTTTCAAAGTTATCTTGCTCACCGAAGGTATCAAGTGATAACCAAGTCTGAGGAGCTGTATTATCCTGCCAAATGACAGTAGGGAGTTGAAAATCTGTATCTTCTCCCAGTAATTTCTTAGTCAATAAGGCATTCATGGACTCACGGAAATCAATGGACTGCCAGTTATTCATATAAACATGGGCACCATTATGGAAAAAGAGGTGCTTATTTATATTATCAGGAAGGGCGTGAAACATCTGATAAACATGAAGTGGTTTGACATTCCAATCCTGTGAACCATGAGTAAAGACAACCTCTGCCTTTACCTTATGAGCATTGAGCAGATAATTGCGGTCATGCCAAAACTGATTATAGTCACCAGATTTGCGATCTAACTGCTTTTTTACTTTTTCTAAGTCAGTTTGGTGATCTTCATTACCACGAATATAGTCGCCAGCCAAGAGATTACGAGAGTAGGTTAGTTCTGCAAGGGAGTCAAAGTCCTCACCTGGATAACCACCTGGGCTAGTTACCAGACCGTTTTCACGGTAGTAGTTGTACCACGAAGAAATACCAGCCTCGGCAATAATAACCTCTAAACCATCTACACCTGTAGTCGCAAGACCATTGGACATGGTACCTAGATAGGAAAGTCCAGTTGTAGCTACTTTTCCATTTGACCAGTCAGCCTTGACTTGACGTTGGCGCGTGTGGTCAGTAAAAGCACGGCAACGGCCATTAAGCCAATCGATGACATTTTTATAAGCCTCGATTTGCTGGTAGTCTCCGTTAGTCATGAAACCAGTAGAGTCTTTGGTACCAACACCTGAGACATACAGATTGGCAAAACCTCGTGGAAGGAAGTAGTCGTTGAGAGTATAGCTAGCGTTGATGTGCGTTAGCTTTTCCTCAGTTTCTGACACAAGCTCAGCTTGACCTTGAGGTTGGACGAGATTTAGTTGAGGTTCCTCTAGCTCAATCTTGTGAGCAGGTTTAACCTCGAGATTGCCCTCCATCTTGTAGAGAGCCTTGTCACTAGCCTTGTCATTTGTTCCCTGATGATAGGGACTGGCTGTCATGATAGCAGGGATTTTTCCATCAAAACGAGGACGAATAATGCTAACCTTGACTAAGTCTGGAAGACCTTTTTGGTCAGTATCGACACGAGACTCAACGTAAACGACTTCTCGAATGGCATCATGGCTAGAAAAAGTAGCCAAACTCTTACCGTTAAAGTAGTGATAGTCATTATCCTCAGGAATAAGACCGTCACTGACAAGTTGGTCGATAAGAGTATTTCCCTTTTTGGTGCGAGTATTGAGTAACTGATAGAAATTTTCAATCAAGTCACCATATACAATGGGAAAACCAGTCTCTTTACGAAAAACATCACTGTCTTCAAAGTCAATCAAGTAGGAAAAACCTAAGAGTTGAAAGGCTACAGTATAGAAAATATCTGCAGTCAGTTCTTTGTCTGACTGAAAAAATGTCAGTAAGTCAGTTTCTTTATCAACTGCTAAACTGGATAGGGGATAGGTGCTATCTTTGTAATTAAAAAAGAAACGAATAAGAAACGCTTCAAGCGTTTTTTTATTTGTAATGTTGACCGGTAAATCGAATCCATACTTTTTTAATTCAAAGATAATTGTATCTCTAGGTAGCGCAAAATAGCTGAATTGATTAAAACGCATAAAACCTCCTATTTATGAAATATATTAAGGTTATTATATCAAAAAATAGAGAGAAAAGAAACTATAAAAATTAACAGAAATTATAATAAATAAAAATAAGTACTTATGAAATAAACATGTAAAATGATAAGCTTAAATACAAAAATATTAGCGATTCTGTTGAAAATCGGGCAAGGATCGTCTAGTCAACTATGATTTTAGTTATTAGATATTAAAGCATCAGTAATACTAATAGAAATTTAAAGAAAATGGTATAATATAGTGAGAACGATAGAGGAGAAGTGTAAATTGATCGCACAACTAGATACAAAAACAGTCTATAGTTTTATGGAGAGTGTCATTTCAATCGATAAGTATGTGAGAGTAGCAAAAGACTATGGATACACTCATCTGGCTATGATGGATATTGACAATCTTTATTGTGCTTTTGACTTTCTAGAGGTTACAAAAAAATATGGAATTCATCCTTTGTTAGGGCTTGAAATGAATGTCCTTGTAGATGATAAAGATGTGAATCTGCGCTTTTTAGCTTTATCTAGTGTGGGCTATCAGCAGTTGATGAAACTTTCAACAGCCAAGATGCAGGGGGAGAAAACTTGGTCAGTTTTGTCCCAGTACCTGGAGGATATTGCGGTAATTGTGCCTTATTTTGAAGAGCTTGAGTTGTTAAATCTAGGCTGTGATTACTATATAGGGGTTTACCCAGAAACACTAGCAAGCGAATTTCATCATCCAATCTTGCCCCTCTATCGGGTCAATGCCTTTGAAAGCAGGGATAGAGAAGTTCTACAAGTATTAACAGCGATTAAAGAAAATCTACCACTTAGAGAAGTTCCTTTGCGCTCACGACAAGATGTTCTTATATCAGCAAGTTCTTTAGAGAAACTATTCCAAGAACGATTTCCGCAAGCCTTGGAGAACTTAGAAAAGCTGATTTCAGGTATTTCTTATGACTTGGATACTAGTCTAAAATTGCCTCGTTTTAATCCAGCAAGGCCAGCAGTAGAAGAATTGAGAGAACGTGCTGAATTGGGGCTTGCTCAGAAGGGGTTAACTGGTAAAGAATATCAAGACCGTCTAGACCAAGAATTGGCTGTTATTCATGATATGGGCTTTGATGATTATTTCTTGGTTGTCTGGGATTTGCTGCGTTTTGGACGTTCGAATGGCTATTATATGGGAATGGGACGAGGTTCCGCAGTTGGTAGCTTGGTTTCCTATGCTTTAGACATTACAGGGATTGACCCAGTAGAGAAAAATCTGATTTTTGAACGTTTCCTCAATCGTGAACGCTATACCATGCCTGATATTGATATTGATATTCCAGATATTTATCGTCCAGATTTTATCAGGTATGTTGGTAATAAATATGGCAGTAAACATGCGGCTCAAATCGTCACTTTTTCTACCTTTGGGGCCAAGCAAGCTTTGCGAGATGTCTTGAAACGTTTTGGTGTGCCAGAGTATGAATTATCTGCAATTACCAAGAAAATCAGTTTTCGTGATAATCTCAAGTCGGCCTATGAGGGTAACCTCCAGTTTCGTCAGCAAATCAATAGTAAGTTAGAATACCAAAAAGCCTTTGAAATTGCCTGCAAGATTGAGGGATATCCAAGACAAACCTCTGTCCATGCAGCTGGTGTTGTAATTAGTGACCAAGATTTAACCAATTACATCCCTCTAAAGCATGGTGACGAAATTCCACTGACTCAGTATGATGCTCATGGAGTTGAATCTAGCGGGCTATTGAAAATGGACTTTCTGGGATTGCGAAATTTGACATTTGTCCAGAAAATGCAAGAGTTGCTTGCTGAAACAGAAGGTATTCACCTTAAAATTGAAGAAATCGATTTGGAAGATAAAGAAACGCTAACTCTTTTTGCTTCTGGTAATACAAAAGGTATCTTTCAATTTGAACAACCTGGTGCTATTCGCTTGCTAAAACGTGTGCAACCAGTTTGTTTTGAAGATGTCGTAGCAACTACTTCCCTAAATCGACCAGGTGCTAGTGATTATATCAATAATTTTGTGGCAAGAAAGCATGGGCAGGAAGAAGTGACGGTTCTGGATCCAGTGCTGGAGGATATTTTGGCTCCAACTTATGGCATTATGCTCTATCAGGAGCAGGTTATGCAGGTTGCTCAGCGATTTGCTGGATTTAGTCTTGGGAAGGCCGATATTTTGCGTCGAGCTATGGGGAAAAAGGATGCCTCTGCCATGCATGAGATGAGGGCTTCCTTTATTCAAGGCTCCATAGAAGCTGGTCATACTGTGGAAAAAGCAGAGCAGGTTTTTGATGTTATGGAGAAGTTTGCAGGTTATGGTTTTAATAGATCTCACGCCTATGCCTACTCAGCCTTGGCATTCCAGTTGGCTTATTTTAAAACACATTATCCAGCCATCTTTTATCAGATTATGTTGAATTCTGTCAACAGTGATTATGTAACAGATGCTTTAGAAGCAGGTTTTGAAGTAGCCCCTCTGTCTATCAATACTATTCCCTATCACGATAAAATTGCCAACAAGTCTATCTATCTAGGTTTGAAATCGATTCAGGGGCTCAGCAAGGATTTGGCGCTTTGGATTATTGAACATAGACCTTATTCTAATATTGAAGATTTTTTAGCTAAACTACCTGAGAATTATTTGAAACTTCCTTTGCTGGAACCTTTGGTAAAAGTTGGTCTTTTCGATTCATTTGAAAAAAATCGTCAAAAAGTATTCAATAATTTAGCTAATCTATTTGAATTTGTGAAAGTGTTAGGAAGCTTATTTGGAGAGACCATCTATAGTTGGCAAGATTCGGAGGACTGGTCGGAGCAAGAAAAATTCTACATGGAACAAGAGCTTCTAGGAGTAGGAGTGAGCAAACATCCCTTACAAGCTATTGCAAGTAAGGCTATTTACCCTATTACCCCAATTGGAAATTTGTCAGAAAATAGCTACGCTATTATTTTGGTTGAAGTTCAGAAAATAAAAGTAATTCGTACCAAAAAGGGTGAAAATATGGCTTTCTTACAGGTGGATGACAGTAAGAAAAAATTGGATGTTACCCTCTTTTCAGATTTATATCGACAGGTTGGACAGGAAGTAAGAGAAGGAGCCTTCTACTATATAAAAGGAAAAATCCAGTCACGTGACGGTCGTCTGCAAATGATTGCACAAGAAATAAGAGAAGCAGTTGCTGAGCGCTTTTGGATTCAGGTGAAAAATCATGATTCGGATCAAGAAATTTCGAGAATTTTAGATCAATATAAAGGCCCAATCCCAGTCATCATCAGGTATGAAGAGGAACAGAGAACGATTGTTTCTCCCAACCATTTTGTAGTTAAATCTGATGAATTAGAAGCGAAATTGAATGGAATCGTTATGAAAACGATTTATCGCTAAAATTACGGAAAATAGAAGAATTTTCAACGTAAATGTGGTATAATCAGTAAGAATGTTAAAAGAAAAAGGAGCATAACCAATATGAAACGTATTGCTGTTTTGACTAGTGGTGGAGACGCCCCTGGTATGAACGCTGCCATCCGTGCAGTTGTTCGTCAAGCAATTTCAGAAGGAATGGAAGTGTTTGGTATCTATGATGGATATGCTGGTATGGTTGCCGGTGAAATTCATCCCCTAGATGCAGCTTCAGTAGGAGACATCATTTCTCGTGGTGGTACTTTCCTTCACTCAGCTCGCTACCCAGAGTTCGCTCAACTTGAAGGGCAACTTAAAGGGATTGAGCAATTGAAAAAACACGGGATTGAAGGTGTAGTTGTTATCGGTGGTGACGGATCTTACCACGGTGCTATGCGTTTGACTGAACATGGCTTCCCAGCTATCGGTCTTCCAGGTACAATCGATAACGATATCGTTGGTACTGACTTTACAATCGGTTTTGACACAGCGGTTACGACTGCTATGGACGCTATCGATAAGATTCGTGATACGTCATCAAGTCACCGTCGTACTTTTGTTATCGAAGTTATGGGACGTAACGCAGGTGATATCGCTCTTTGGGCAGGTATCGCAACTGGTGCTGATGAAATCATCATTCCTGAAGAAGGCTTCAAGATTGAAGATATCGTAGAAAGCATTAAATGTGGTTATGAGTGTGGTAAAAAACACAATATCATCGTCTTGGCTGAAGGTGTGATGTCAGCGGCTGAATTTGGTCAAAAACTAAAAGAAGCTGGAGACACAAGTGACCTTCGTGTGACAGAACTTGGACATATTCAACGTGGTGGTTCTCCAACTGCGCGTGACCGTGTTTTGGCATCACGTATGGGTGCACATGCTGTTAAACTTCTTAAAGAAGGTATCGGTGGTGTTGCGGTTGGTATCCGTAACGAGAAAATGGTTGAAAATCCAATTCTTGGAACTGCAGAAGAAGGAGCATTGTTTAGCCTTACTGCAGATGGTAAGATTGTGGTTAACAACCCACACAAGGCTGACCTTGAGCTATCTAGCTTGAATAAGAGCTTGTCATAATTTATAATTTAGTTAATAAGACCAAAAAGGTCATATATATAAAGGAGTCACAAAAATCATGAACAAACGTGTAAAAATCGTTGCAACTTTGGGACCTGCGGTAGAAATCCGTGGTGGTAAAAAATTCGGTGATGACGGATACTGGGGCGAAAAACTTGATGTTGAAGCTTCAGCTAAAAACATTGCTAAATTGATTGAAGCTGGTGCTAACACATTCCGTTTCAACTTCTCACACGGTGACCACCAAGAACAAGGTGACCGTATGGCAACTGTTAAACTTGCTGAAAAACTTGCAGGTAAAAAAGTTGGTTTCCTTCTTGATACAAAAGGACCAGAAATCCGTACTGAATTGTTTGAAGGAGATGCAAAAGAGTACTCTTACACAACTGGTGAAAAAATTCGTGTTGCTACTAAGCAAGGAATCAAATCAACTCGTGATGTAATCGCATTGAACGTTGCTGGTGCTCTTGATATCTATGATGATGTTGAAGTTGGTCGTCAAGTTTTGGTTGACGATGGTAAACTTGGTCTTCTCGTTGTTGCTAAAGATGATGCGACTCGTGAATTTGAAGTTGAAGTTGAAAACGATGGCGTAATTGCTAAACAAAAAGGTGTTAACATCCCTAACACTAAAATTCCTTTCCCAGCACTTGCTGAACGTGATAACGATGATATCCGCTTTGGTCTTGAACAAGGTATCAACTTCATCGCTATTTCATTCGTACGTACTGCAAAAGATGTGAACGAAGTTCGTGCAATCTGTGAAGAAACTGGAAACGGACATGTTCAATTGTTCGCTAAAATCGAAAACCAACAAGGTATCGACAACTTGGATGAAATCATCGAAGCTGCTGATGGTATCATGATTGCTCGTGGTGACATGGGTATCGAAGTACCATTCGAAATGGTTCCAGTTTACCAAAAAATGATCATCAAGAAAGTTAATGCTGCAGGTAAAGTTGTTATTACTGCAACAAACATGCTTGAAACAATGACTGAAAAACCACGTGCAACTCGTTCAGAAGTATCAGACGTATTCAACGCTGTTATCGACGGTACTGACGCTACAATGCTTTCAGGTGAGTCTGCAAACGGTAAATACCCACTTGAGTCAGTAACTACAATGGCTACAATCGACAAGAACGCTCAAACTCTTCTTAACGAATACGGTCGCTTGAACTCAGATTCATTTGAACGTAACTCTAAGACAGAAGTAATGGCTTCAGCTGTTAAAGATGCTACTAACTCAATGGACATTAAATTGGTTGTAACTCTTACTAAGACTGGTCACACTGCACGTTTGATCTCTAAATACCGTCCAAATGCTGATATCTTGGCATTGACATTCGACGAATTGACAGAACGTGGATTGATGTTGAACTGGGGTGTTATCCCAATGTTGACAGATGCTCCATCATCAACTGACGATATGTTTGAAATTGCTGAACGTAAAGCAGTTGAAGCAGGTCTTGTACAATCTGGTGATGATATCGTTATCGTAGCTGGTGTACCACTTGGAGAAGCTGTACGTACAAACACAATGCGTATCCGCACAGTACGTTAATTAAAATAAAAAGCCTATCATATTAAGCTTTCTAGCCTGTATGATGGGCTTTTTTTGTCCATGGGGCAAAAATGGGGCAAAATTTTTTACTTTCGATTTAATGCGACGGTATCAAGTGCGTCAAGCACTGCTTGCTCCAGACCTTTAATAATGTGAGTGTTGATTTGATGGGGCGTCTTAGCGGCATTATTCCAAATCCGCGTCATAATAGCTTTTAAAGGGATGTTGTTTTCTTCACGCAAACTTCCTAAAATATTTAGTTTAGATACAGATAAAAAATAACTCCCTGATGACTCAAGGAGTTATTTCTATCTAAATTAGTTTTTAGAAGCAGCTTGGAATTCTGGGTTTTTCCACGCTTCGTCAATAATAGCTTGTAATTCTTTAGCAGATGCTTGCATTTTTTGAGTTTCTGCGTCGTTCAATGGGATATTTACTGGACGAACGATACCATGTGCACCAACAACAGCTGGTTGACCGATAAAGACGTTTTTAACTCCGTATTGACCTTCTTGGAATACTGAAAGTGGAAGTACTGCGTTTTCATCGTCAAGGATTGCTTTAGTAATACGAGCAAGGGCTACTGCGATACCGTAGTATGTTGCACCTTTTTTGTTGATGATTGTGTAAGCTGCGTCACGAACACCTTCGAACAATTCAATCAATTCAGCTTCTTGAACATTTTGAGTGTCTTTAAGGAATTCTTCAAGGTTTACACCAGCGATGTTAGCGTGTGACCAAACAGCGAACTCAGAGTCACCGTGTTCACCCATAATGTAGGCGTGCACTGAACGAGCATCAACATCCAATTTTTCAGCAAGTGCTTGACGGAAACGTGCTGAGTCAAGTGAAGTACCTGAACCGATAACACGTTCTTTAGGGAAACCAGAGAATTTCCAAGTTGAGTAAGTCAAAACGTCAACTGGGTTAGCAGCAACAAGGAAGATACCTTTGAAACCTGATTCAACAACTTGAGTTACGATTGATTTGTTGATAGCAAGGTTTTTACCTACAAGGTCAAGACGAGTTTCACCTGGTTTTTGAGGCGCACCTGCAGTGATTACAACAAGGTCAGCGTCTGCACAGTCAGAGTATTGAGCTGCATAGATTTTTTTAGGTGAAGTGAAGGCAAGGGCGTGACTAAGGTCAAGCGCGTCACCAACAGCTTTTTCATGCAATTGTGGAATTTCGATAATTCCAAGCTCTTGTGCAATTCCTTGGTTAACAAGTGCAAAAGCGTAAGAAGAACCTACAGCACCATCACCGACAAGGATAACTTTTTTGTGTTGTTTAGTTGAAGTCATTATTCTAAACATCTCCTTAATTTTATTCAGGGATTTCCCCAGTTATTTTAATTCTATCACTTTTAAAAAGCTTTGTCACGGATATGCATTTCAGTTCTTGATGTAAACGTTTTAGTGATTTTAGATACCTGAAATATAGCGGACATTATGGTATAATATAGTTAATTACTAATAGTGAAATGAGGCATTTATTAATGCAGGATAGAAATTTAGTGAATGTCAATCTGACAAAGGAGATGAAGACGAGCTTTATCGACTACGCTATGAGTGTTATCGTAGCGCGGGCTCTTCCTGATGTTCGAGATGGCTTGAAACCGGTTCACCGTCGGATTCTCTATGGAATGAATGAATTGGGTGTTACTCCAGACAAACCCCATAAAAAATCTGCTCGTATTACAGGGGACGTCATGGGTAAATACCACCCACACGGGGATTCCTCTATCTATGAAGCCATGGTCCGCATGGCTCAATGGTGGAGTTACCGTTACATGCTTGTCGACGGCCATGGAAACTTTGGTTCCATGGATGGTGATGGTGCTGCCGCCCAACGTTACACCGAGGCACGCATGAGCAAGATTGCTCTGGAGATGCTTCGTGATATCAATAAAAATACAGTTGATTTCGTTGATAACTACGATGCCAATGAACGTGAACCCTTGGTATTGCCAGCGCGCTTTCCAAATCTTTTGGTTAATGGAGCGACTGGTATTGCGGTTGGAATGGCAACAAATATTCCACCTCATAACTTGGGTGAAACCATTGATGCAGTGAAGTTGGTCATGGACAATCCTGAAGTGACTACTAAGGACTTGATGGAAGTTTTGCCTGGTCCAGATTTTCCAACAGGTGCCCTTGTCATGGGGAAATCAGGTATTCATAAGGCTTATGAAACAGGTAAAGGTTCTATTGTCCTTCGTTCTCGTACTGAAATTGAAGAAACTAAAACTGGCCGTGAGCGCATCGTTGTGACAGAATTTCCATACATGGTAAATAAAACCAAGGTACATGAGCATATTGTTCGTTTGGTTCAGGAAAAACGCATTGAGGGAATAACAGCGGTACGTGATGAGTCAAACCGTGAAGGTGTTCGATTTGTTATCGAAGTTAAGCGCGATGCCTCAGCCAAT